>NZ_JBOHGB010000083.1:0-31079 GCF_050699935.1 Actinophytocola sp. | reverse complement strand
CCAATTCCGCACCCGCGACAACCGCTGGAACTACTACACCGGCCTCACCGACCCCCACAGCACCCACGGCTTCGAACTCATCGACTCCTCCGGCCCCAGCAAGCTCTACAAAATCACCGGCTGCGACACCGCCTCGCGCCCAGCCGGCTGAGTCCGCCGGCCGGCCGGGTCAGGCGCGGCCGAACACGTGCCGGGTGAGCGCGCCGACCCCGGCCCGCTGCCGGAGTACCTTGGGCAGCATGGTGAGCGCGAAGATCCGCGAGGACAGGTGCCGGCGTGCCACCCGTGCCGCCCGCGGCCAGCCGTGCTCGCGCAGCCGGGCAGCGGTGTCGGCGAAGAACGTGCCGGCCTCGGTGAAGCGGGACCCGTCGAACGCGGTCGCCGACGACTCGCTCGCGGCGTGGCGGCGGTACTCGAAGCACAGGGTCTCGTCGACGACCAACCGCTCGCCCCGCTGGACCAGCTCCATCAGCAGCGCGAGGTCCTGGATCACCCGCAGGTCCGGGCGGAACCGCACCGACGTGATGGTCGCGGCCCGCCAGGCCAGCGACGGGAAGTACAGCCAGTCGCCGCGCAGCAGGCTGATCGCGAGCTGCTCACCGGCCATCGTCCGGCGACCGCTCACCCGGGGTGCGTAGACGTGCCGCTTGGCCTGGTCGACCAGGGTCCGCACCGGCCGGCCGTCGCGGTCGATGACCCGCACGCCCGGTTGGATGATGCCGGCGTCCGGGTGGTCGGCGTGGACGTCGAGGACGGTGCCGACGTAGTTGGGCAGCAGCCGGTCGTCGCAGCCCATCAGCACGGCGAGGTCGTGCTCGACCAGCTCGAGGCAGCGGTTGAAGTTGCCGGTCAGGCCGAGGTTCGCCGGGTTGGGCAGGTAGCGGACGCGCTCGTCGCCGATCGTGGCGAACCAGGCCGCGAGCTCACCCGGGTCATCCGCGTGGTCGTCGACCACGGTGAGCCGCCAGCGGTCGTCGTGCTGGGCGAGCACGCTCGCCACGGCTTCGCGCAGCAGCGCGGCGTCGCCGTAGAACGGGACGAGGATGTCGACGGTCGCGCTCAATCCGTCTTCTCGCGCTTCAGCTCGGCGAGGTCGAGTCTCAGGATCGCCACGTCCTCGGCGAGCCTGCGGGTCTCGTTCTCCAGCCGGGACGCCTCCCAGGACAGGTGAAGCACGACGCCGACGAGGAACAGGATGGCGACGAAGAACAGCAGGTTCGTCGGCACGGCCACGCCGAGCGCGGACGCGATGCGGGTGAGCAGCGCGGGGAAGGCGGTGAACACGACCAGCACGAGGCCGACCAGGAGCCACAGCACCGCGTACTTCTCCTTGAGCTGGCGGCGGCGCAGCAGCTCCACGATGCCGGCGAGGATGAGCACGCTGCCGATGAGCGCGATCACGTAGTTGTTGTCCGTCACCGCGTGCCTCCCTTGACGGGGCTCACCGCCTCGGTCGCGAACGCCGGGGAGACGTCCCAGCGCCGGATCAGCGCGAGCACCAGGGCCAGGCTTGCGCGGCAAAGGTAGATCATGGACTTGACGGGCCGGTGGCTCGGCTCGCCGCCACGCCGCGGCCGCATGCGCGCGGGAACCTGGCGCACCGCACATCCGGCCCGCACGGCGATGACGAGCGACTCGACCGTGTCGCCGAGGTACTCGTCGGGGTAGTGCTCGGCGAACAGCGGCAGCGCCTGGCCGCCGGTGGCCTTGAAGCCGGAGGTGGCGTCGGTGATGCGGGTCTTCGTCAGCCGGGACAGGACCTTGGAGAGCACGACCATCGCCCACTTGCGGGGCCCGCGTACGCGGTAGGCGTCGTCGCTGTCGCAGAACCGGGCGCCGATCACCACCTCCGCCCCGGCGAGCCCGGACAGCAGCACCGGCACCTGGGCCGGGTCGTGCTGGCCGTCGGCGTCGACCTGAACGGCGGCGTCGTAGCCGTGCCGCACCGCGTAGCGGAACCCGGCCCGCATCGCACCGCCGACGCCGAGCCGGAACGGAAGGGCGAGGACTCGGGCGCCGGCCCGCCGGGCCAGATGAACCGTTTCGTCCGTGGAGCCGTCACTCACTACGAGCACCGGGATGTCCGGGGTCGCCGCGCGGATCTCTCGCACGGTCTCGCCGACCGCCTGCTCCTCGTTCCAGGCCGGAACGACGATCAGCGGATTCGAGGCGGGTGAGGCGGACACCGCCTTAGGTTAGCTGGTCTCGTCACATTGTGGTCACCGTTTTATTACATTTGAATCACCGCTGACCCGGTCCACGGCCTCCGCCGGACCGGGAGTTCGCCGTGGTCCGAGAGCCCGCCGAAGCGCGCCCACCATGATCGTCACGACCAGCGCGGAGGCCGCCAACTGCGCCACCACGCCGGCCCGGATCGGGTCGCCGGGCAGTGCGAGCAGCACGCCGAGGACCACGGTGCCGGCGAGCCAGGCGACGGTGACGATCTTGTGCCGGCGGAGCGCGACCAGGCCCGGCTGCAGCACCTGGGCGACCATCAGGCCGACCGTGCTCACCCCGAGCAGGCCGACGACCGCGCCGGAGAGCCGGACGTCGGCCCCGAACAACACCTGCACGGCCCAGGGCCCGACGGTGAACGACGCGAGCACGCCGGGGACGCCGATCGCCGCGACCGCCAGCAGGATCAGCCGCAGCTTGGCGCGCACCTCGCCGAGCTCGCCGCGGGTCGCGGCGCGGGTCAGCGCCGGCAGCAGCATCGCCTGCACGGGGGCGAACAGGAACAGCGGGACGCGGGCGAGCACGAACGCCGACGCGAACGCGGCCGCGGTGGCGGCGTCGTCGGCGAGCCGCGGCGTCACGACGACCGGCGCCACGTTCATCACGACCAGCATCAGCAGGGTGCCGCCGACTAGGAAGGAGAGTCCCCGGGCCATCCGCCCGACCGAGACCGACAGCGCGTCCGGCCACCCGGCCCGCTCGTCCGCCCGCTCGTCCGCCCGCCCGGCCCGCTCGTCCGTCGGTACCGCCCGGTCGACCCGCTCGTCCGGCCGCACCGGGGCGACCCGCTCGTTCGCCCGGTCGACCCGCTCGCCAGTCCGCGCCGCCGGAGCAACCCGCTCGTCCGGCCGGCGCAGCCACGGCAGCCCGGCCAGCGCGCCGACCGCGGCGCCCGCGGCGAACGCGAGCCCGTAGGCCACCGCGTTCGGCATGCCGCTGACCGCGATCACGACGCAGGGCAGGATCCGCGCGATGCCCTCGGCGGCGAGGGTCGCCGCGTAGCCGGTGAACCGCTGGCGGCCGCCGAGCAGCCCGCGCACCACGTACACGGCGGCCGCGGTCGCGGCGGCGAGCAGCACGGCCGCGAACAGCCCCCACTCGCCGGCGAGCGCCTTGCCGGTCAGCACCGGGGAGATCGCGAGGAGGCCCACGAGCACCGCGGCGAGCAGTGCGGCGGCGAGCAGCCAGGCGTTGCGCGTGACGTGGCGGGGGTCGCGCCCGGCGGCCAGCTCGGCGCTGACCGCGCGACTCGTCTCCTGCTCCAGCGCGGAGAACAGGCCCGGCCCGACGATGTTGACCAGCAGGTAGAGGCTCGCGGCCGCCGCGGCGTCGGCGGGCGGCAGGGTGTGCCCGGTCAGCGCGACGAACGCGTAGCCCGCGGCGCCGAGGAGCGCGAGTCCCGCGCCCATGTGGAGCGCCGGGCCGGCCCGCTGTCGCACACTCGCCACCCGGTCACCGTAGGCGCACGGCCGGACCCGCGGTCGCCGCGCCGGGTGCCGGCCGCAAGTAGTGTCACGGCCCGTGCGACATGTTGCGGTGGTGGGTGGCGGGATCCTCGGGCTGGCCGTGGCGCGGGAGCTCACCGCGCGCGGCGACCACGTGACGGTCCTCGAGAAGGAGGACCACTGGGCAGGCCACCAGACCGGGCACAACTCGAACGTCGTGCACGCCGGCCTGTACTACCAGCCCGGCTCGTTCAAGGCGCGGATGTCGGTCACCGGCAGTCGGTCCATTGTGGACTTCGCACGCGCACACGGCGTGCCGGTCGACGTGTGCGGCAAGCTCGTGGTGGCCACGAGCGACGCGGAGCTGCCCGGCCTGCGTGCCCTCGCCGAGCGCGCCGAGGCGAACGGGGTGCCGGCGAAGCTGATCTCCCCGGCGGAGGCACACGCGTACGAGCCGGAGGTCGCGTGCGTCGGGGCGCTGCGCGTGGAGTCGACGGGAGTCATCGACTTCGGCGCGGTCTGCTCGGCCTTCGTATCGTCGCTGTCGGGGGCGGACCTGCGGCTGTCCACGCCCGCGCTCGGAATCCGGCCCGGCCGGCACGGCGGCGTCGAGATCGCGACGGGCACGGACATCGTCCGCGCGGATGCCCTCGTCAACTGCGCGGGACTGCACAGCGACCGGGTGGCACAGCTCGCCGGCGTGACGCCGCGGGCCCGGATCGTCCCGTTCCGCGGCGAGTACTTCACGCTCCGGCCGGAGTCCGCGCACCTGGTTCGCGGGCTGATCTACCCGGTGCCGGACCCGTCGCTGCCGTTCCTGGGCGTGCACCTGACGCGCATGCTGGACGGCAGCGTCCACGCGGGACCGAACGCCGTGCTGGCCCTGCGCCGCGAGGGCTACCGCTGGCGCGATGTGTCCTTTGTGGACCTGGCGGAGACGCTCCGCTTTCCTGGCCTGTGGCGCCTGGCCCGCCGCTACCCGCGCACGGCGGTCGACGAGGTGGTGCGCTCGATGTCCCGCCGCCGCTTCGCGACGAGCCTGGCCCGCCTGGTCCCCGCGATCGGCCGCGAGGACCTGGTCCGCGCGCAGGCGGGTGTGCGAGCGCAGGCCCTGCTGCCGGACGGCACGCTGGTGCACGATTTCCTGATCGAGACCGCGCCCAACCAGGTCCACGTGCTCAACGCCCCCTCCCCCGCCGCGACGTGCTGCCTGGAGATCGCCAAGTACGTCGCCGACCAGGTGGCCTGACCCCGCCGGTCGACAGGCTCCGGCCGTTCACGGGCCCGCCCGCCCTGAGCACCTTCCGCCCAACCGCCACCCACACTCGTGACCCCATGGATGGCGGCCCCACCCTCACCGGCAGTGTTCCGGCAAGGTCTTTGTGTTGTTCAGGGTGTGATGCCGAGTAGGTGTAGTGGTCGGTTGGTGTCGCGGGCTGTGTGGTGTTGTGCTCGGGTGATGTTGGTGTGGCCGGCCGGGTGTAGGGCGGAGCTGGTGAGGTTGCGCAGACTGGCCATGGTGCGGGGGGCTTGTCCGGTGCCAGGGCAGGGCGCCGTGCAGGCGGTGCTGGTTGGCTTTGACGGTGAACGTGTAGTGCGCGCCGTGCCGGTGCAGGTAATGGGCATGGTCGCGGGTGGTGTGCAGGGCGTCGGCGGTGATCACCACGTCGGTCAGGGGCAGCGGGTCCAGCAGCGGCGCCAGTGAGGCGATCTCGCTGGTGCCGAGGGGGGACGTGTCGTTGACCCAGCACGGTGCCATGGGTGTGATGCAGGGCGGCGAGCAGGTGGACCCCAGCGCCGCCCGTACCGGGCACGGAGGGTTGTGCCATCGACCGCGACCGCCGCACCGCTGGTATCCCGACCGTTGGTGTCCCGACGGCTGGTGTCCCGGGTCCACGCGCCGAGCACGGCGTCGAGGTGATCGCCGTCCACGCGTTTGCAGCACCCGACGCACCGTGACCTCGGTCGACGGCGGGTAACAGCCGAACCAACCATCACAACGCGCCCCCAACGCCCCCAACGCCCCCAGCGGCAGGCCGGCAGCCCATTCCCCGATCGCCGTCAACAACCGGACACCCGCCGCCACCGCAGCCACCGCGAGGACAGTCACCAACCGATGCCGCACCCCGCGACGCCGACACGGACCGGGCACCACGGCCAGAAAGCGACACAGACCAACCACAGCCTGCGGAACACACGAGACCAACCGGATGAACGCGACAGGAATCAACGATCATGGCACGACAGACACAACACTCTCCCGATCATGGGCCTCAACAACCACATGACCAACCAGGATCGCGCCTGCACCCATCAGAATGATCGACTTTGCCGAAACCCTGACCCTGTCCCGGGGGCACCCCCCACCACGCCAGTCTACCGGTGAGGTCCGACGAAAATGGCTGGTCAGCGTTGGCTGTGGACAGGTGGGCGAGGTGTGGACAACTCAGCCGGGGACGCCACCGAGCACGACCGCGGCCAGGAAGCCGGCAGTGGTGACGAGTGCGGTGACCGGGCCGCCCTCGTCGTGGGCCTCGGGCAGCATCGTCGAGGCGACCATCGTCAGCACGGCCCCCGCCGCGAACCCACGGATCGCCCCGACCACCTCGACCGGCGAGTTCGTGACCAGCAGGTAGCCGAGCCCGGCCGCGACCGCCGAGACCGCCGCGATCAGCACCCAGAGCCCGAGGATCGCGTGGCCGCTTCGGCCCGCCCGCCGCAGCCCCGCGGACGAGGACATCGACTCGGGAATGTTGGACAGGAACACCGCGAGCACGAACGTGGCGCTGACCCCGCCGGACACCGTCGCGCCGATCGCCGCGGACTCGGGGATTCCGTCCAGTACCGCACCCGCGACGATCACCATCGCGGCGGTGCCCGCGTGGTCGGCGCCGACGCGATGGCGCCGTGGCAGGCCGGTCCGGCTGATCGCCACGTCGCAGCCGAAGAACGCGAGCGCTCCCGCCGCCAGCGCCGCGCCGGTGACGAGCCCGCCGGACTCGGGCCACGCCTCGGCGACGAGGTCGAACGAGACCGCACTGATCAGCACGCCGGACCCGAACGCCATGACGAGCGCGATCGCCCGCGCCGACCACGTCGTGACCAACGCCAGCACGCCACCGAGGACGAGCGAGGACCCGCCGACGAGCCCCCACAACGCCGATTCGATCACCCGGCGACCGTAGCTCGACCACCGCGTTCCCACCGCCCGACGGCAACCGCACCCGTCCGCGACACAGCCCGAGACCACCTGGAAGGCGACCTGGACCTGGGCCGGCAACACGCCGCGGACGAGCAACCATCCCGGATGGACACTCAGGTGACCCGGCCTGCCGGTGCCCCACAGGTCACCGCCGTGGGCGCGTCCTTCAGTTCGGCCTCAGCACGTCGCTGCCGAGGAACGGGCGCAGCGCCTCCGGCACCCGCACCGAGCCGTCGGGCTGCTGGTGGTTCTCCAGGATCGCGACGATCCAGCGCGTGGTCGCGAGCGTGCCGTTGAGCGTCGCGGCCACCTTCGGGCGGCCGTTCTCGTCGCGGTAGCGGATCGACAGGCGGCGCGCCTGATACGTCGTGCAGTTGGACGTCGAGGTGAGCTCGCGGTAGCGCCCCTGCGTCGGTACCCACGCCTCGCAGTCGAACTTGCGGGCCGCGCTGCCGCCAAGGTCGCCGCCGGCCACGTCGATCACGCGGTACGGCACCTCGATCTTGGCGAGCATCTCCTCCTCCATCGCCAGCAGCCGGGCGTGCTCCGCCTCGGCGTCGGCCGGCTCGCAGAAGACGAACATCTCGACCTTGTCGAACTGGTGCACGCGGATGATGCCGCGGGTGTCCTTGCCGTAGGACCCGGCCTCGCGGCGGAAGCAGGAGGACCAGCCGGCGTAGCGGCGCGGGCCCGCGGACAGGTCGAGGATCTCGCCGGCGTGGTAACCGGCGAGCGGCACCTCGGATGTGCCGACGAGGTACAGGTCGTCCTCCTCGAGCCGGTACACCTCACTGGCGTGCGCGCCCAGGAAGCCCGTGCCGGACATGATCTCGGGCCGGACGAGGACCGGCGGGATCATCAGCGTGAAGCCGTGCGCCGTGGCCTGCGCGGCGGCCAGGTTCAGCAGGGCGAGCTGCAGCTGCGCGCCGACGCCGGTGAGGAAGTAGAACCGGGCGCCGGAGACCTTCGCGCCGCGTTCGGTGTCCAGCGCGCCGACCCTGGTGCCGAGGTCGAGGTGGTCGGCGGGCTCGAAGTCGAACTCGGTGGGCTTGCCGACCTCCTTGAGCAAGACGTAGTCGTCCTCACCGCCGGCCGGGACGTCCGGGTGCACGATGTTCGGCACGAGCGCGTGTGCCTCGGCGAGCTCGGCCTCGGCCTTGCCCTGTTCGGCCTCGGCGGCACGCACGTCGGCGGCCAGCTCCTTGCCGCGGGCGAGCAGGGCGTCGCGTTCCTCGCCGCGGGCACGGCCGACCTGCTTGCCGAGTTGCTTCTGCTCGCCGCGCAGGGCGTCCGCCCGCGCGACGGCGGCGCGGCGGCGTTCGTCGGCGGAGCGCAGCGCGTCGACCACCGCTTCGTCCTCGCCACGGGTGCGTTGGGATGTGCGCACCGCTTCCGGGTCTTCACGCAGCGTTTTCAGGTCGATCACAGCGTGAGCGTATCCGGCTTGCCAGTCCGTGCGGCAACGTGATTCGGCAACATCGAACCGGGCAGGCGCTGGCATCATGGAGCCCAACATGAACAGCAGGTCTGGACAAGTCGGGTGGATGGGCTCCCAGCGGAGCACCATGCGGACACGCTTGGTCATGGCCGGGGCCTTCGTCGGGGCGCTCGCCGTGCTGAGTATGAGCGTGCTGTTTTCCTGGCCGGTGTCGGTCAGCGGCTCCGCGGACACGGCGGCGGACGAGGCGGCCAGAGCGTTCGACTCGCCGAGCGGCACGTGCCTGGACTGGCCGCATGACGCGCCGCAGAACATGCGCCGTGTGCCGTGCGAGCAGCCGCACACGTTCGAGGTGGCGTCGAACGTGGAGATCGGCAAGGACTACGGGAAGGACTCGCCGCCGCCGGCCGAGCAGGACTGGCAGCAGATCGTCACCGACCGGTGCACGAAGGTCGGCGAGGAGTACCTGCGCAAGCCGCTGGACCCGTACGGGAAGTACACGGTCGGCGCGCTCAAGCCGACCGCCGAGCAGTGGCGCGACGGTGACCGCAAGCTGCGGTGCGGACTGCAGCGCGTGTCGCCATCCGGCCAACGCCTGCTCTCGACCACCGGCGCCGCGGCCGAGCAGGACCAGTCGAACGTGCACGAGCCCGGCACGTGCTTCGGGTTGGTCAATGGCGACGTCGGCGACCCGGTCGACTGCCAGGGCGTGCACGCGTACGAGGTAGTCGGCATCGTGGACCTGAGCAAGGAGTTCAATCCGAAGACCTACCCGGCCGAGAGGACGCAGCTGAACCGCTTGGTCGACTTGTGCCCGCCGGTGGCGACGAAGTACACGGGGGGGACGGATCTCAAGAAGATCCAGCTGTCGCTGTACCCGGACACGATCAAGAAGGAAAGCTGGCAGGCCGGCTCGTATCGGGTTAACTGCAAGGTCGGCGCACGCGAGCCCAACGGCGCGCTGCGACCGGTGCGGGGCAGTGTGAAGACGGAGCCGCCGGCGAGCAGCAAGCCGCCGCCGTCGCCGGCACCGAAGTCCGGCGGGTGACCGTTGCCAGTCGAGATGAGTAACCAGCGCTTCGAGGAGCTGGTGGGTGACGCCCTCGACCTGATCCCCGACGAGTTCGCGGTGGCGATGGACAACGTGGTGATCCTGGTCGAGAACCGCGATCCGGAGCAGCCGACGCTGCTGGGCCTGTACCACGGGATAGCACTCACCGAGCGAACGTCGCAGTACGGCGGCGTCCTCCCCGACCGGATCACGATCTACCGCGGCGCGATACTCGACATCTGCGACAACGAGGACGACGTGGTGGAGGAAGTCGCGATCACGGTCGTGCACGAGATCGCCCACCACTTCGGTGTCGACGACGCACGGCTGCACGAGCTTGGCTGGGGCTAGCTTGAGTTTTGACGTCCTGGGGCTGGTTGTTGACCTCTGTTGATCATGAGTGAAGCCCTTGGTTGATCATTCCTCACCCGTGACGCCATCGATCGCCGCCGCCGCGATCGACCGTGCATGCACATCGAGCCCCACACTCGTACGCTCGGTAAACACCGGGGCCTCCCACAAATGTCGGACAGGCCGAGCAGGCAGCCCTCGCCCGGCAACCCACGAATCTGCGTGAGCGAGGCCCCGGCCCGCAACCACTCACAACCGAGCGGTCACTCCATACCGTCTAGGTGTGCTGTCTGGTTAGGTTGGTTCCGCGGCTGGCGGGTGTGTTGCCGCCGATGCCGGTGTGGGGTCGGTGGTAGTTGTACCAGTCCAGCCAGTCGGGGAAGGCGTGTTGGCGGGCGGTTTCGGATGGGTAGGGCTGGTGGTAGGCCCATTCGTCGAGCAGGGTGCGGTGGAATCTCTCCACTTTCCCGTTCGTTTGCGGTCGCCAGGCTCGAGTGAACCGGCGCTGGATACCCAGCTGGGTGCAGACATTGCGCCAGGTGTGTTTGGTGTAGGCCCAGGCATTGTCGGTGAGCACCCGTTCGATGGTGATGCCTCGGGCGGTGAACCAAGCGTGCGCGCGGCGCAGGAACGCCGCGCAGGTGGCGGCTTTCTCGTCGGTGAGGGTCTCGGTGTAGGCCAGCCGGGTGTGATCGTCCAGCGCGGTGTGCAGGAACAGGTAGCCACCACCCTTGGCCCGTTCCTGATTGGTGCGGCCGGCGGCACGGCCAAGAACCTTGTGGCCGCCGCCGTCGGGGATGCGGCCGAGTTTCTTCACATCGACATGCACCAGCTCGCCCGGCCGGTTGCGTTCGTAGCGGCGGATTGGTTCTGCGGTGGCGCGGTCACACGCGGCCAGCGGTGGTAGGCCATGGCGGCGCAGGATCTGGTGCACGGTCGAGGCGGCGACCGGGACCCGTGTCGCGATGCGCAGCGGCCCGATCTTGTGCTCGCGCCGCAGCCGCACGATCCGCTCCTCCACCGCGGCCGGTGTCCGGGCGGGCTGTGGTGCGGGCGGCTCGAGCGATCGACCATGCCCGCCACACCCACGGACCGATACCGACCGGCCCACCGGACCGCGGTCGTGTGGGAGATCTGGAACCGTTCCGCCGCCTGTCGCAGCGGCCAGCCCTCGTCCACGACACACCGGGCCAGCCGCAGCCGACCGGTCGGGGTTAGCGGGGCATTACGGTGGACCATCGAGGACCTCCTGGTGTTCGGCGTAGATGTCGCAATCCACACCGAACCCGGAGGTCCTCACCTCTATCAAGATCATCGATCGCGTGTCAGCCGTCACCAACGTCCCCGGACAGCACATCTAGGGCGTCTCTCACAGCCGACCGCGAGCCTGTGGTCCCGGCGCCGGTTGGTGCGCACGTGCCGCGGTGACGAAGCGGCCAGATTCTGCCGTCAGGGCGTGGCAGGAGACAGTTCGCTGCAGTTCGTCGCCCGGATTCCTGCTCGGCTCAGTGATCCAGCAACGGCGCGCCTGACGACGCGCACAACGCGACGCCACGCTGACTCTGACGTTTCCGCGGAGGTGCACCACTGCGACTGAGCAGCATTCATGATGGGTCTCGGGTACGTCGTCGTCACGACCTGGAGCGAGTGCACGGTCGTCACGATCGCCGTCTCTCGGCGCCGAGCAGCCCGGTTTCGTGGAGCAGCGCGACCTCCATGTCCGAATATCCGGCGCCCTTTGCCGAGCCGCACACCCTGACCGTTCACCGCGACACTGCCGCAGACGATCAGATCAACCGGCCGCACCTCCTCGACACCAACCTGCCACGCCACCCGAGCCGCGACGGGTCTTGGCCGCGTCGTCGGGCGAGACAGTCAACGACGCCGGTCCAACCATCAGCGCTCGAAGCAGCGGATGGGCCGGTGGTGACGCCACCACCGTCGCGATCGCCTTGCTCGACCGCACCGAGGCGTGCGGCACAGCATCCTGGCCGACGGGCTGTGGATGCCCGCCGGACGCTCGTGTCGGGCGAGCGTCCGGCGGGGGGAGTCACCGCTTCCAGAAGGATCGGCGACGGGCGGTTTGCTCGGGTTGAGTTGTTGTCAGGGCCTCCAGGGTGGTCATCGTGTGGTGCCAGCGGCGGTCGACTTCTGACGAGTCGGCTGTGGGACTTGCCAGGCTGGTGGACAGGTCGGCCAGGGTCTGACGTACGTGCTTCGGCACGCCGGCTGCTTCCCATTGGCCCAAGTGGACGCGGATGCGTTCGGACAGCGCGGTCAGTAGGCCTGCTCGGGCCCACACCTCTTCGGTGGTGGCGGACTTGAGCGCCTGCAACTCGCTGGTCACGAACGCGAGCACGGACGTGGGTGGAGGGACCACCGGCGGGACGGGCGGAAGGGTTGCTCCCTCGGCAGTGGTCTCGGGAAACGCCAGGGCCGCGTCACTGTCAGGGCCCGGTTGCTGTGAGCTTGGGGCCGGGTGGGACACCGGCGGCTGGGCTGGTTGCTTGCGCCGGGCACCCGGCCGGCCGCCCGAGCTGGACAGGCGGGATTGGAAGTCCTGAGCGCTGCCGAAACCGGTACGGGACGCGCCGAACATCGGCATGCTCCGCGCCATCGGGGCTCCTTGTCCGAAGCCGCCGGCCACTGGCGCCGCGGGCGGCTCCCATCCGCTCGGCAGGTCGACCGGTTGGGTCACCTTGTGCACCTTGCCGCCCTCGTTTACCACTCGCTGGTCCACCGCGACGAAGGCCGTGAAGCGCGACAGCACGCCATGCCTCAGCGAGGTGTCGACGATCTGCTTCTCCAGGACGCTGTGGTCGCCCGACCCGACGACGTACCGGTCCTCCAGGTCGCGAATCCTCGCCCTCGCCCACAACGCCCCCAAGCTCGGGTTGTCGCTCGGGGTCGTGGGTACCGTCGATTTCCAGTCACCGTCGCCGGCCACCGTGACAGCGCCCTCGGCGGCACCGGTGAAGCGGCCCGTGATCACGACCGGGGCGCCCGCGAACAGGTCTGGCAGCGGAGTCGGCGCCAGGGTGTCCGCGTCCACCGCGAGGCCGGCCGGGCTCATCCGCAGACCGGTGACCACAGGCGCGCCGATGCGGCGGTGGATGTGCTGCATCGCCTCATCCAGCCGGTCCTCGGACTCGACCAGCTCGTAGCGACCGGACGAGCCCGCCAGCCGCTGAAGGAACGCCTCGTTGACCGCACGATCGATGCCGACCGTGTGGACGCGGACACCGGCGAGGGTCGGCGACAGCTCGCGCAGCAGCGCGTCCTCGTTGCCGATCTGGCCGTCCGTGACGAGCACGAGCACGCGGTCACGGTCGGGCGCATCGCGCAACAGGTCGGCCGCGCGTCGCAGCGGCACGAGCATCTCCGTGCCTCCACGAGCGTCCAAACCGGACAGGAACTCGACTGCATGGAACCTGTTGCGATCGCTGGCTTCCACGAGCCCCGCTGGTAATGACGTCGGCGTCGTGATCTGGTGGTCGAAGGCCAGCACCGCGAACCGGTCGGCGCTGCCGAGCGTGTCGGCGATGCGGCTCGCGGCGCGGCGGGCCGCGACCATCTTCCAACCGCCCATCGAGCCGGACCTGTCCAGCACCAGGACCACATCGCGACCACGGGTCGGCGCCTTGACCGTCGGCGGCAGGACCGTCAGCGCGAACGTTCCGCCGGCGTCACCGTCCGGAAGCACCGACAGCGACGTGGTGATCGCCTCGCTCCCATACCGCAGCCGCAGCAGGAAGTCACGGTCCGCCCGCTCCCCGGGGTTGAGACGGACCCGCAGTCCGGTCGGCCCGTCCTCGGTGGATGTGGCGTGCAGGCTCGACGAGATTCCGTTCAGCGGCAGCGTGCCCGGATCGATGTCCACCGCCACCGACAGCTGGACCGGGTTCGGGAAACCGGGCAGCAGCACCGGCGGACTGATCCGCGACGCGTCCGGCACCTGGTCGGTGTCCGGTGCGACGCCGTCGCCCACCTGCCCGTCCGCCAGCGGCACACCGGGGACGTAGCGCGGCGCGACCACCAGCGGGAGCCGGAACGTCGCTTCACCGTCCTCATAGGGCAGCGCGCCCGCGAGCGTCAGGTGCACGCTGACCCGCTCCCCCGGCATGATGTTGCCGACCCGCATGGTGAACACGCCGGGCCGCTCCTCCTCGGCGATCGACGCCCGCTTGCCCGCGCTGATCGCCTGGTCGTAGTCGGTGCGAGCCTCGGCACGCTCCTTGAGCAGCCCCTCGACCACGCGACCGTCGGTCTCCATGCGCAGCGCGGTGACCGCGGCGCGGGGTGGCAACGGGAAGATGTAGGTGGCCTCCAGCGGCTCGTCGTGTGGATTCCGGAACCCCTGGGTGAGCTGGATGCTCGACGCGAGACCGGTGATCGCGGCCTGGACGTCGATGGTCTCCAGCGGCAGGTTGCCCCGCTCCGTGTGCAGGCAGCCCAAGCCGTCGTCCTCGCTGGGGCGGCTCGGCGCCTCGGGCAGATCCACGACGTCGACATTGATGCTCATCGGGTTACCTCTCCTCGGGTCGGCGCCAGGCCCATCCGGCCGAGCAGCTCCAGCAGCGGTGCCGCGGCGGACTCGATGGCGGCGAGCTCATCGTCGTCCGGCGCGCGGGTGGCGGCATCCAGCATGACGGTGACACTGTCACCGATCCGGATGCCGTGAACGGTCTTCGTGACAGTGTCGTGGACGCTGTCGTCCACGGTGTCGGAGCCGGCCTTCGGGCGGCTGTGGTCCGTCTTCTTCCAGAAGTTGCCGCTGACCGTGACGTTTCCGGGAGACCACGAGATGTCCATCCGCGGGACACCGGCCAGCTCCGCCAACCGGCGGTCGGTGGCCCCGACCAGCAGCCCCTGGATCTCCGCGAGCGTGCGGCCCGCGGACTGCAACCTCTTCACGGCGGCGAGTTGCAGCAGGTGGCGGCGCCCGTAGAGAGCGTTGCGGCCACGGGTGGCGGCTGGGCGGTCCACCAGGCCGATCGTGGTGTACCACCGGATGGTGCGACCGTTCGGCAGCTCCCGCACCCGGCCGTTGCTCTGGCCCTCATAGTTGTGCGCCAGCAGCGCGGCAACCTGGTCCGGGAGCTGCTCGATCGTCCACAGCTCGTCGCTCATACTGCAATCTTGACAGTTTTCGATGACACTGTCAAGATTGCAGTATGTCAGCCCTTGACGCAGACCACTTGCTTCAGCTTCGCGACGATCTCCACCAAGTCGCCCTGTTCCCGGACGACCTCGTCGACGTCCTTGTACGCGCCGGGGATCTCGTCGACGACACCCGAGTCCTTGCGGCACTCCACGCCCGCGGTCTGCGCCGCGAGATCGGCTTCGGTGAACCGCTTGCGTGCCTTGTTCCGCGACATCCGCCGCCCCGCGCCGTGCGAGGCCGACTCGAACGACTCCGGGTTGCCGAGCCCGCGCACGATGTACGAGCCGGTGCCCATCGAGCCCGGGATGATGCCGAGGTCGCCGCGGCCGGCCCGGATCGCGCCCTTGCGCGTGACCAGCACGTCCTCGCCGAAATGGATCTCCTCGGCGACGTAGTTGTGGTGACAGTTGATCGGCTCCTCGAACATCACGCCCGGGAACTGGCTGCGCAGCACGTCGCACACGAGGCGCAGCATCACCTTCCGGTTGCGCCGCGCGTAATCCTGCGCCCAGTACAGGTCGTGCCGGTAGGCCGCCATCTGCGGGGTGTTCGCGAGGAACACGGCAAGGTCGGGGTCCGGCAGCGACCGGTTGTGCGCGAGCCGCCGGGCCACCTCGATGTGGTGCTGGGCAAGGAGGTTCCCGATGCCGCGGGAGCCGGAGTGGAGCATCACCCAGACCCGGTCGTCGGTGTCCAGGCAGATCTCGATGAAGTGGTTGCCGCCGCCGAGCGTGCCCATCTGGTGCAGCGCCTTGCCGGCGTGCGCCTTCACCGCCGGCGTCAGGTCCTCGAACCGGCGCCAGAACGCGTCCCAGTCCCCCGCGTCGCGCTCGGTGAACGCCGTGGCCTTGTGCCGAGCGAAACCGACGGGAACCGCACGTTCCACAGTGGACCGCAGTCGTCCGAGATGGTCGGGCAGGTCCTCGGCACGCAGCGACGTGCGGACAGCGGTCATGCCGCAGCCGATGTCCACGCCGACCGCGGCCGGCGACACCGCGTCCCGCATCGCGATCACGGAACCGACCGTGGCTCCCTTGCCGTAGTGCACATCCGGCATCACCGCGACGTGCTTGTACGTCCAGGGCAGGGCGGCGATGTTCTGCAGCTGCCGCATGGCTTCCGGCTCGACAGAGTCGGGCCGGGTCCACAGGCGGATGTCGACCTGCCGACCAGGGATCGTCGTCGCAGCCATGATGGCCAGGCTAGGCGCGCCGGACGCGATGGGCGACGCGATTGCCGACGCGCCTACAGCAGGTGCGCCTTACGCCAGAGCCGCTTCGACGGGCCGCCGATCATGCCGACCTCGGAGAGGAACTCGGTCACCTTCTCGCTCATCCACCGCCTGGTCTCGTGGTGGTGTGGGTTGTCCCGGGCGACCGCGCGTGCTTGCCTCGGATCGAGATCGACCGCCTTATACGCACCGGGGTGAACCATGATGTCGACCACCGTGTAGGCCACCACGGCCGTGACCAGGCGGTGCAGCTCGAGCATCGGGCGGCTCAGTGACTCCATGCCGCGGACGAGCTCCTCGCGCGCGTAGCGCACGTGGCGAGCCTCTTCGACGACGTGGATTCGGTTGATCATCCGGATGAACGGCTGGATGTCGTCGTTGTCCAGCATCGACCGCTGCAGCCGGTCGGTCGTTTCCTCGACGACGAGAACGGAGGCGAACATCGCGGGACCACCGATCACCGCGCCGAAGACCTTGGACAGCGACCGGACGATCGGCGGCGGCCCGTACGCGGGGATGCCGAGCTTGGAGAGCCCCTTACCGAACATGATCGCGTGCCGTGTCTCGTCGCCGATCTCGGTCAGTGCGTAGTGGGTGTGCGGGCTGCGTGGGTCGAGGTCGGCGGCATACCGGGCCAGCAGCTGCATCAGCAGGATCTCGGTCCAGAGTCCGACACTCGTAACGCTGCCGATCTCATGCTTGGCGAGCTCGGTCCGCTGCTCCGGGGTGAGGCGATCCCACAGCTCGGTGCCGTACAGGGAGACCCGCTCCTCGGGAAGGAAGCCCTTGCCCTCGACGAGCGGCGCGTCCCAGTCGACGTCCAGCTCGGGCTGATAGGAGTTCCGGACGGACGAGTCGAGCAGGCGCTCGGCAGTGACCTCCCGGTCCTTCGGTTGCAGCACGCGGGCCATCGGTTGACCACACTCCCCGGATTAGTGTTACCTCGCGTAACAGTTACCTAGGGAGAGCGTCTCGCGGACGCCCGGCGGTGTCAAGCGGTCGGGCCGGGGCGCGCGTCCGGTCGCAGGTCGGGCTCGGCTCGGACCAGGTCGCCGACCAGCCGCACGATGTCCCGGGTGACCGGGCGGAGCAGCCGCAGCCGGGACAGGCCGATGACCCGTTCGATCAGCGGCACGGTCCGGTCGACGAGAAGGCGGGTCTTGCGGCAGCCGGGAGATCGGTCGTGGACCCAGAACAGCACCACGCCCATCTCGTAGAGCCAAAGCAGCTCCGGCAGCTCGGGCCGTAGCTCGGTGTCGACCTTGACCGTCGAGCCGTCGAGGACGCGGCGGTGCAGGGCAACCTGTGCCTCCCGGGCCGGGCTCGATTGCGCGGAGAACGGGCTCAGCGGGCTATCGGGGTCAGCCGCGTTGACGAAGAACTGCTTGCCGAACTCGTGATAGGGGGCCGCCACATCGATCCAGCCGTGCATGACCGCGCTCAACCGCCGGCCGAACTCGTGCTCGGTGCGCAGTGCCTCCTCGCATGCCTGCCCGTGGAGTTGGGCTATCCGGTCGTAGAAGCCCTGGACCAGCTGTTCCTTGGAGGAGAAGTAGTAGTACGCGTTGCCGACGGAGACGCCGGCCTCCTTGGCGATGGCCCGCATCGTGGTCTTCGCGTAGCCGTGCTCCTGGAACAGGCGCAGGGCCGTCTCGACGATGAGAGTCCGGGTCGCCTCGCTCTTGGGGGTCCGCACGACCGTGCCAGGGGATTCGGCCACGACATCACCGTATCGCCGAAGCATCCGGTCAGGCGGATTCCGACCGATGGAGGCTGGCCGGCACGGTCCCCGCAGTGTTCACTCTGGCATCACCCGCTCGTGGCCACGGCATGCCAGGGTGGCGCACCGACCTTGGAGGTGGATCATGACCCGAGCTCGAGGACTGTTGCTCCTGCCCGCTCTGGCCGTCGTCGCCGGCGTGCTCGGCGCGCCCGGCGCGCAGGCCGTCCCCGCCGAACGCGGGGACCGACACGACCCGGTTCGGTTCGCGACGTTCAACGCGTCGCTCAACCGGGCGGCCGAGGGCCAACTGGTCACCGACCTGTCCACACCGGACAACGCGCAGGCCCGCGAGGTCGCCGAGGTGATCCAGCGCAACCGGCCGGACGTGTTGCTGGTCAACGAGTTCGACTACGTGCCGGACAACGTCGCCGCGGACCTGTTCCGGGAGAACTACCTCGAGCGCGGCCAGAACGGTGCCCGACCGATCGACTACCCGTACGCGTTCGTCGCACCGTCCAACACGGGTGTGCTGACCGGATTCGACCTCAACCGCGACGGGCGCACCGACACCGGTGACGACGCACACGGCTTCGGCGCGTTCGAGGGCCAGTTCGGGATGCTCGTACTGTCGAAGCACCCGATCGACACCGATGCGGTGCGCACCTTCCAGAAGTTCCGCTGGGCGGACATGCCGGACGCGATGCTGCCGGACGACCCGGCCACGTCCGCGCCGCGGGACTGGTACTCGCCGGAGATCCTCGATGTGCTGCGGCTGTCGTCGAAGTCGCACTGGGACCTGCCGATCCGGGTCGGCCGGTCGACCGTGCACTTCTTGGTCTCGCACCCGACGCCGCCCACCTTCGACGGCGCCGAGGACCGCAACGGCACCCGCAACCACGACGAGATCCGCTTCTGGGCCGACTACGTCACCCCGGGCGAGGGCCGCTACATCTACGACGACAACGGCGAGCACGGCGGGCTCGCGAAGGGCTCGCGGTTCGTCGTCGCGGGCGACAACAACTCCGACCCGCACGACGGGGACAGCGTGCCCGGCGCCATCCAGCAACTGCTGAACGCGCCGCGGGTGAACGACACACAACCGGGCAGCGTCGGCGGCGACCTCGCGGCCCAGGAGCAGGGTGGCGCGAACCTCACGCACCATGGCGATCCGTTCTTCGACACGGCGGACTTCAACGACGAGGCGCCGGGCAACCTCCGGGTCGACTACGTACTCCCGTCGCGGGGGCTGGTCCCCTTACGCGGTGAGGTCTTCTGGCCGACGTCCGACTCGCCGCTCGCCCGCCTCAACGACGCGTCTGACCACCACCTCGTGCGGCAGGACATTTTCGTTCCCGGGCGCTGACGGTAACCAACGAAACACGTCCTGTTCAGCGCGTATGCCAGAAAGGCAACAAGTTCGTACTCGGGGGCCGCAACTTCGTTCTCGACGTATTTGCGGCCCCCCATCGCGCTCTCTTGGTGTGACCACAACCGCGGGGGAACTCTCATGGAGGCGCGATGTTGTGCACAGTCGAGCCGGAGCCGGCCCTCGCCGATCTCGAGGCCGAACTCGTCAACCAGCCGATCTCACCGGCTTGGTCACGGCCGGTAACCCGGGGCAACGTCGACGCCGTGGCCGCCGCCGCGGCCGTCGGCGACCCGGTGGCGACGCACGAGCTGTTGACCTACCTGCGCCCGATCATGGTGCGCTACTGCCGCAGCAAACTCGGCCGGGTAAGGCCGGTCAGCTCCCCGGACGACGTCGCCCAGGAGGTCTGCCTGGCGGTCTACCGGGCGTTGCCGACCTACCGCCACCTCGGCCGGCCGTTCCTGTCGTTCGTGTTCGGCGTCGCCGCGCACAAGGTGGCCGACGTCCATCGCGCCGCCGCGCGCGACCGGTCGCGGCCGACCGCGGAGATGCCGGACCCCCTCGGTTTCGAGGAGAGCCCTGAGCAGATCGCGCTGCGCCGCGAACTGGTCGAACGCACCGGCGGCCTGCTGCGCACGCTCCTCCCCCGGCAGCGCGAGATCCTGATCATGCGGGTCGTGCTCGGCATGTCCGCCCAGGAGACCGCCGAGGCCGTCGGCACCACGCCGGACGCCGTCCGGGTGGCCCAGCACCGGGCACTCAGCCGGCTTCGTCGCACGGTCAGGCACTGACCCTCGTCGACGCATCGGCCCGACCCCGGCCGGGACGCACCCACCGCCGGCGTGGCGAGGCGTCCGGCCGATCGGGCACCGCGCGTCAGTCGACAGGTCATGACCGGGCCGGCAACGACCGGCCGATCGGCCGACCCGTGATCACCGGTCGGCCGAGGCGACGAACACCCAGGCCCAATACGTTCGTCCGCATGACACCGATCCCCGTGCCGCATCGTTGGCTCGCCGCGCTGCTCGGTGCCGCGCTGCTGGTCGACATCATGCTGGCGTTCTCGAACGGCCTCGGCGACGGCCTGCCTCCGCTGCCGGGCGCGCTCATGCTCTGCCTGTGCGCATACCTCGCGCTGACCAGACCGGCGACCGGCGCGCTCGCCGGGACGGCCGCTCTCATCGGCTCGTCGTTCGTCATCTGGGCGACCGACTCCGTGCCGTCGCCGATGGGCATCCCGAGCATCGGCGTCTCCGAGACGGTGGCCGGCGCGGCGCTCGTCGTGTTCGTGGTGTGGCGGTGCTCGGTTCCGGTAGCGATCGGCTGCGCGGTCGCGCTGGTCGCCGCCTGCCTGTCGGCGATGTTCATCCGCAGCTACCCATGCTCCGCGCTGACGTTCTGCCGGTCGGGCGAGGAGGTATTCGGCTACGCCTACCTCTTCCACTCGCTGGTATTCGGGGTTTGTCTACTGCTCGGCTCGATCGCGGTCGGCTCCTACCTGCGGCACATCACCAAGCAGCGGGTCGAGACCAGCACCGCCGCGCTGATCCGCCGGCAGTGGCCGCTGGGCGCCGCGCTCGCGATGCTGCTGCTCTGGGAGACCTCCGAGATCGGCTATGTCGGGTTGGCCCCGCCGATCGGCGCCGTCGTCACGGGGGTGTGCGCCTTCCTCGCGCCCCGTTCGCCGCTGCTCTTCGCGCTCGCCGGGTCCGCGGCGCTGCTCGTGCTGCCGGTCCTGCTGGGCTTCCGCCCCAGCGTAGAGCCACTGTCGTTGACCGGAGTGGCGGCGACCATGGCGCTGATCGGGTACGCGGTGCGCTACCTCGCCCCGTTGCAGGCGGTCGGTGCGACGGCGGCACTGGTCGGCGTCAACCTGTTGATGCTGGTGCTGCGGTGGGGCGCGCACGTCGTCGACATCGAGGTCATGCTGCTGTCCGGCCTGCTCCTGATCGTCTCGGTGGCCGCGGGGTGGTACTTCCGGGCGCGGGACCGGGAGCGGACGCAGACCGCGCGGGCCGAGGTGACCTCGGCACAGCAGGGCGAGCGGATGGCGCTGGCCCGCGAGCTGCACGACGTGGTCGCGCACCACGTCACCGGGATCGTCGTGCAGGCGCAGGCCGCGCTGCTCGTGGCGGAGCGGAACCCGGACGTCGCCATGCCCGCGCTGGAGAAGATCGACCGCAGCGGTACCGAGGCGCTCAACGCCATGCGCACGCTCGTCGGGAGCCTGCGCGACGGCACCGCGGCGTGGGCCGCGGGCGGCGCGGATGCCACCGGCCAGGCGACCACCGACCTCGACGCCGACGTCCGGGCGCTTGCGGAGAACTTCGTCGGGCCGCCGGTGACGGTCGAGCTGAGCCTGCCGACCCGGCTGCCCCACGAGGTCGGCCGGTCGGTGCTGCGGCTCGTGCAGGAGTCGCTGACCAACGTCGGCAAGCACGCGCCGGGCGCGATCGACGTGCGGGTTCGGGTCGAGAGCACGGACGACCAGCTGCACATCCGGATCAGCGACGACGGTGCGCAGCGCCCGGCCAACCCGCCCGGCGGGTCCGGCGGCTACGGTCTGGTCGGCATGCGCGAGCGTGTCGAGTTGCTCGGTGGCCGGTTCGAGGCCGGGCCGAGCGGTGATGTCGGCTGGTCGGTGGAGGCGTGGCTGCCGCTGCGGAAAGAGGGGGCATGATCCGGGTACTGATCGCGGACGACCAGGAGATGGTCCGCGCCGGGTTCCGGATGATCCTGGAGACCCAGGACGACGTCGAGGTCGTCGCGGACGTGGCCGACGGCATCGCGGCCGTTCAGCGGGCGCGCGAGCTGCGGCCGGACGTCTGCCTGCTCGACATCCGCATGCCCGGCATGGACGGGCTCGAGGTCACCAAGGCGCTCGCCGGCCCGGGTGTGGCCGACCCGCTGAAGGTCGTCGTGGTCACCACGTTCGACCTCGACGAGTACGTCAGCGCCGCGTTGGCCGGTGGCGCCAACGGTTTCCTGCTCAAGGACGCCGGCCCGGCGCTGCTGCTGGAGGCGGTGCGCGCGGCTCACCGCGGCGACGCGCTGGTGTCCCCGCAGATCACCGTGCGGCTGCTGCGACACTTCGCGTCGACGGACCCGACGTCCGCGGCGGACGCACCCGCCGAGCCGCTGACCGACCGGGAGCTCGACGTGGTGAAGGCGACCGCGCGCGGGCTGACCAACACCGAGATCGGCACCGAGCTGTACCTGTCGCTGTCCACGGTCAAGACGCACCTCGCCGCGGTGCAGGCGAAGATCGGGGCCCGCAACCGCGTCGAGGTCGCCGCGTGGGCCTGGCGAACCGGCCTGATGAGCTAAATGTCCCCCGCCGCTAGCGCTGGATCGTGCTGACCGTCAGCTGGTTGCCCGGCGGCGAGCCGGCGCAGCCGGTGCCCGGCGCGGACACGAACACCGAGTCGTACTCGTGCGGCGGGTAGACCCGCAGGCCGCGCACCGAGGTCGGCTTGCAGACCGCCGGGTCGTAGTTGAGCACCTGGACGAAGCCGACCGGCGCGAAGACCGTCATGCCGGGCGTCAGGCTGATCGCCTCGCCCTTGGTGCCCTCGCGGTAGGCGGAGGGACCGACCTGGTGCCCGTCCTCACCGGCCACATAGGACACTCCTGGGAAGCCCTGGATGATGCAGGTTCGGTCGCCCTTGTTGGTGAAGCGCAGCTGGCGGTAGACCGTGCCGGCCGCGGCTTCGCCACGGTTGAGGCCCAGCGCGAGGTCGGCGACCTTGCATTCCGCCGGGTTGGACGCCGGTGCGGGCTTTTCGCCCGGTGGCTTCACGGTGTCGTCGACCGGCGGCTGCGCCTTCGGCGGCGTGGTCGTCGACGGCTCGGCCGGCGGCTCGGTCTGGTTGGCGGGTGGCCCGCCGGGAGCCTCGGAGATGGACGGCACCTCCGGACTCTCCGCGTTGTCCGACCCGCCCTGACACCCGGCCACCAGCATCGTGATCGCGACGCCGCAGGTCACCGCGACTCGGCTCATCCTGGTTCGCACCATGGTGCTCGCCTCCAGACCTGGCTCCGAAACCACTGGACGCCTTCACTGAGAGGACGTGCGGCCCTATCCCCGGGTTGCCCTCTGACCAGGCGTACCCGCGATCGGACAACAACAAACGGTCACCGGCGAAGGGCGGTGACCGTCCGTCGAAGGCCGCTCAGCCGATCGTCGCATCGCGTCCACCGGTCGTGGTCCGATAGTGCGACAGTAGCCGGATGATCTTGTTCCGCTTGCGCTTGGTGTCCAGGTACGACTTCGCGCGCGGGAAGAACACCCCGTCGTCGGCCAACCGCACCCGCGTCCACACCTTGGCGGTGCACCGGCCGGGCCGGGCCGGGTGCCCGGAGATCGACACGAGGATGACGTTGCGCGCGAAGATGTGCCGCGTGTAGAGGCCGTTGGCGGTGAACTCGACCTGCCACATCACGCCCCGTGCCGCATCGACCGCGATGTCCAGCGCCCGCTCGCGCGAGCAGGAAAGCTCGACGGAGAAATCACGGTCGAGCTCGCGGACTCGGTTTCTGCCAACCACGAACTTCGTGACGAAAACCAGTACGACAAGGCTGATCGACAAGACAAGCAATGTACCCATGATGCCCGCACCTCCTGACCGCTCCTCCGTGCTGCCCACGGCTCGAGGACAGCAGAGGGCGCGGCCGCGACCCGGCAGCGCCGACGGGTCATCAGGTCATTCAGGCACCTCTCACATTTCCTCGACCGTTACGAAACATTCACCGACGAACGTCGCCGGTGATGCATCTATTAGCGCTGAACGTTGCCGATTCGTCAAGACTTGCGGCCAATCTCTCCATTCGAAAGAAACGTTCCTGCGTCAGATCCGCCTACCGTGTCCGATTCGGAACGCTCCGTCGCGTGTCTCGAACGTCTTGACCTCGACCTAGGTCGAGCGCGCACGCTGTCGTCATGGACGAGCGGACCGTACGGCGGTATCTGGACAGGATCGGTGCGCCGGCACCGGGCGAACCGACGATCGATCTGCTGCGCGACCTCCACCTGCGGCACCTGCGGATGGTGCCCTTCGAGAACCTGAGCATCCACCTCGGCGAGCCGATCGTGCTCGACGAGGCCGCCCTCGTCGACAAGATCGTCGACCGGCGGCGCGGCGGGTTCTGTTACGAGCTGAACGGGCTGTTCGCCGGTCTGTTGCGCGCGCTCGGGTTCCCGGCGGCGCTGTTGTCGGCGCGGGTGTTCACCCCTGAGGGCACGCTCGGACCCCCGTTCGACCACGCGTTGTTGCGGGTCGACCTCGACGACCGGTACCTGGTCGACGTCGGGTTCGGCGCGCACGCGAGCCACCCGCTGCGGCTGGACTGGCCGGAGCCGCAGGCCGATCCGGGCGGCGAGTTCCTGGTGGTCGACGGTCCGGACGGGGACGTCGAGGTGCGCAAGGACGGCACTCCGCAGTACCGCGCCGAGTCCCGGCCGCGGGAGCTGGCGGACTTCGCGCCGACCTGTTGGTGGCAGCAGACCTCGCCGGACTCGCACTTCACCCGCTCGCTCACCTGCTCCCGGCAAACGCCCGAGGGCCGGGTGACACTGACCGGCGACCGCCTGATCACGACGGTCGCCGGCGAGCGCACGGAGTCGGCCTTGTCCGGCGACGACGCCGTGCGGCAGGCGTACCGGTCCCACTTCGGCTTCGAGCTCGACCGCCTGCCGCCCCCGCCGAACTCGGCCGTCGTCCTGTGACTACTTGCTGGCCACCCGGCGGTACTTGGCCACCGACAGCGGGATGAAGATCGCCAGGATCGCGAACGAGGTGAGCACCGCGTAGAGCAGCGCGTTGTCCGCCGGCCAGCCCTCGGGCGGCAGCATCGCGGGTGGCGCCTGATTGCCGAAGAGGTCGCGCACCGACTGGATCACCGCGGTGAACGGGTTCCACTCGGCGATCACCTTCAGCGGGCCGGGCATCGTGCCGGCGCCGACGAACGCCGAGGAGATGAACGACAGCGGGAACAACCACATCAGACCCGCGCTCTGCGCCACCTCTACGCTCGGCGACGAGAGCCCGATCAGGGCGCCGATCCACGACATCGCGAACCCGAACAGCAACAGCAACAGGTACGCGGTGACCGCGTCGAGGACGCTGCCGCGGATCCGCCACCCGACGATCAGCCCGCACAGCGACATGATCAGCAAGGCCATCGCGCTGACCACGAGGTCGGACGTGGTCCTGCCGAGCAGCACCGCGAGCCGGGACATCGGCAGCGAGCGGAACCTGTCGATGATGCCCTTCTGCAGGTCGTTGCACAGCCCGATCACCGTGAACGCCGAGTTGAACGCCGTGGTCTGCACGAAGATCCCGGCGATCAGGAACTCGCGGTACTGGCCGCCGCCGAGCGCGCCGCCGAACACGTACGCGAACAGCAGCACGAACATGATCGGCTGGATGACCGCGGCGAACAGCCAGTCGGCGTTGCGGCGGACGTTGAGCAGGTTCCGCCACGCGACGATGCCGCCGTCGCGGACGCCCTGGGTCAGCACGGTCACTGGTCCTCCTCCGCGGCGTGGCCGGTGAGCGACAGGAACACGTCGTCGAGCGTCGGGCGGTGCAGGGCCACGTCCAGCACCACGACGCCCTCGGCGTCCAGCCTGCGCAGCGCCTCGATCAACGATTTCGGCCCGGCGTCGACCAGGACCTGGATCCGCCGGCTGTGCGTGTCGACCTCCGGCTCGGCGGAGCCGACCTCGGCGAGCACGCGGGCGGCGGTGTCGACCTCGGCCTGTTCGGCCACCACGATCTGCAGCACCTCGCCGCCGATCTGCGCCTTGAGTTGGTCGGCCGTGCCGCTGGCGATGACCTTGCCATGGTCGATGACCAGGATCGTGTCGGCCAGCCGGTCGGCCTCCTCGAGGTACTGGGTGGTCAGCAGCACGGTGGCACCCTCGGCGACCAACTCGCCGATGACCTCCCAGGTGTCGAGCCGGCCGCGCGGGTCGAGCCCGGTGGTCGGCTCGTCGAGCAGTACGACCTCGGGCGCCGCGACCAGCGCACCGGCGAGGTCGAGCCGGCGCCGCATGCCGCCCGAGTAGGTCTTGGCCGGCCGGTCGGCGGCGTCGTCCAGCTGGAAGCGGCCGATCAGCTCACGCGAGCGCGCGCGGGCGTCGTTCTTGTTCTTGCCGTAGAGCCGGCCGACCATGTACAGGTTCTCGAAGCCGGTGAGGCTCTCGTCGACCGCCGCGTACTGGCCGGACAGGCCGATGGAGCGGCGTACGGCGTCGGGCTCGGCCAGCACGTCGTGGCCGGCGACCCAGGCTCGGCCGGAGTCCGGACGCAGCAACGTGGTGAGGATCCGTACCGCCGTGGTCTTGCCGGCGCCGTTGGGTCCGAGCAGGCCGAGCACGGTCCCGGTGGGTACCTCCAGGTCGATGCCGTCGAGTGCGCGGGTCGACCCGAAGGTCTTGACCAGGGCCTCCGCGCGCACCGCGACGTCGGACGCAGGCATGACGACTCCCCAAAGCTGGTTTTGATCTGGCGTCGGCGACTGTAGACCGAGGCACCGACAAACCTGGACCGTATTGCCTCTGGACGAACACGGACCGCGCGGAACCCGTGATCAGGCCTTCCGGCCGCCGAGGACGCCGGAGAGCCATCGGTCGGCGGCCGCGTAGTCGGCGTCGGTATGGCCGGGGGTCGCGCCGACCGCGGGCGGGCCGGCCTCGGCCTTCGGGTACGAGCCGAGGAAGCGCAGCTCCAGGCAGCGGCGGTGCAGTGCGGCGAGCGCGTCGCCGACCCGCTGCTCGGTCACGTGTCCGTCGAAGTCCAGGTAGAAGCGGTACTGGCCGAGCCGGCCCTTCTGCGGGCGGGACTCGATGCGGCTCAGGTTGATGCCGCGGAGGGCGAGCTCGGTGAGCATCTCGGCGAGCACGCCGGTGCGCTCGGCGGTGGTGATCGCGACGATCGACGTGCGGTCCGAGCCGGTCGGGGCGGGCAGCTCGCCGGGGCGGCGGAGCAGCAGGAACCGGGTCACCGCGCCGTCGAGGTCGGCGACGCCCGTGGCCAGGACGTCGAGCGGGTAGTGCGAGGCGGCGACCGGTGCGGTGACGGCGGCGTCCCACTCGCCCTCGGCCACGCCGACCGCGGCGGCCGCGGTGGAGTTGGCCGCCGCCTGGGTCGCCTGGCCGAGGTGCTCGCCGAGCCAACCCCGGACCTGGGCCAGCGCGTGGGGGTGGCTGGCGACCGTGCGGACGTCGGCGGCGGTGAGGCCGGGGCGGACCAGCACGGAGAACCGGACCGGCAGGACCACCTCGGCGATCGCGACGATCGGTTCGTCCACGGCGAGCGCGTCCATCGTGGCGGAGACGGCGCCCTCCACGGAGTTCTCGACCGGCACGCACGCGAGGTCGGCCTCGCCCCTGCGGACCGCGGCGAGCGCGACCGGCACGGTGTCGACCGGCACCAGCGTGTCGGCCGTCCGTGCGTAGGTCAGCGCGGCCTGCTCGGTGAAGGTGCCCTGCGGTCCGAAGTAGGCGATGGTCGGCACGGGCTCACCCTACGCAGCGCCGGTCCTTCGGGCTCTGCCGGTCGGGGCAATGTGAGCACCCATCCGGCGAGTCGCGTACGGGTGCGCCGGGTGAACACCGTGGGAACTCTTGCGTACGGACTCGCCGTGACCCGCGAGCCGCGACGGTCCGGCCCGACCGGTGAGTCCGGTGGCCGGCACGGGCGCTGACCTCGTCTGAGTGCCCCTGGGTGATCGAGTCTCCGCCGATCGGGGTCGCCGAGCGGAGTGCGTATCACCCAGATGCAGTTACGCAGGGGCGCCACCGAGGTGCCATGCTGGAGCCCGTGACCGCCGATTCGGAGGCAGAGAGCTCGGAACTCGCGACCGGACGATTGGCGTTGGTGCTCTGCGCGGTGGAGGAGCCGCTCGCGCGAGCGTGGGCGAACGCCGTTGCGGAGCGCCGTGACGTGTGGGTGCACCGCGGCTCGGTGCTGGACGTGGACGCGCAGGCCGTGGTGAGCCCGTCGAACTCGTACGGCTGGATGCGCGGCGGGATCGACGCGGTGTACGCACACGCGTTCCCGTCGGTCGAGCAGCACGTGCGCAGCGCGGTGCTCGCGTACCACGGCGGCGAGCTGCCGGTGGGCCAGGCGCTGATCGTGCCGACGGACGCCCCGTCGCCGGCCTGGCTGATCAGCGCGCCGACCATGCGCGAGCCGGGTTCGGTGCTACCGCCGGACACCGTGCACCCGTACCTCGCGGCGCGCGCGGTGTTCCGGCTCTGGTGTGATGGACGCCTGGAGGACGACCGGCCGGTGCGGCAGGTGGTGCGCACGATCGCGCTGCCGGGCCTGGGCACCGGCGTGGGTGGCGTGGCGCCGGAGACGTGCGCCAGGCAGGTCATGGCCGCGTGGGACGAGGTCTTCGACCCCACGCGGCCGTAGGTCGTCGGGTTACTCGCCTTACTCGCTCGCCTCGCCGAGGGCCGGACGCTCGGTCCGGACCGCGATCTCGCGCGGCTCGACCTTGGGCTTGGCGACCTCGCGAACCCGGATCTTGAGCGGGCGCCGGGCCGCCGCTGCTGAACGCCCGGCGGACAGCGAGTCGAAGTCGTGGTCGAACTGCCGCCGTCATGAGTGCCAACGCATGAGGCTCCGCGATGTTCGCGCTCGGAGACCACCGCGGACGGTGTCCGGCCGATGTCGGCGGTGGCTGCTGGTGACGGAAATAATCACCGAGATTCACACGTTGGGTGGTCGCCAAAATGCCGGGCGCCGGGTTAGCTGAGTGGGACAGGATTTCCGAGCTAGGAGGTCGAATGTCGTTAACGGTTTCCCCCACGTTGCTCGAGAAGGCGCAGTGTGGTCCGGTGTCCGACGACGATTTCATCGCGTGTATTCGTGAGTCATTGCCCTACGCCTGGTCCGTCGTCACCCGTGTCGCCGAGCGGCTGGCGGCCGGGGGCGGGCCGTTCGTCGACAACCAGACCGAGCCGCCGGACGAGGCGTCCCGCGGGCAGCTGTTGCGCCTGGTAGGAAGCGACGCCATGCGTGCGGCGGTCGAGCGGCACTTCAACGTTCGGCTCGCCTTCCAGAACTGCCACCGGCTCGCGATGTTCGACCCGGCCGCCCACCGGGAGTACGGCGAGTTCATCAGCCCCCGCGCGCAACTGCTCAACCAGAGTCCGGAATTAGTGAACTGCTGACCCGGAAAAGGGAGCCCGGCCCGGCTCCCTTTTTCGGACCCCAACGCATGCATTTATCGCGATAAATCCATTTCCAGCTCCAGCTCGTCCCGGATCGGGATATCGTCGTTGCCAAGCTCGGGAATTCGAGGCTTGATCCTCCGTGACTCCTCGACCGCGCCCGGTCGCAACGCGGTGAGCCGGAAGCCGGCCCGCTGGTAGAAGCGCAGCGCACGCGTGTTGTCGTTCGTGGTGGTCACCCGCAGCCGCGACGCCGTGCCGCGGAACTCCTCGACCAGCGCCCCGAGCAACGCGGCACCCACGCCGCCGCCGGTGAACGCGTTGATCGTCACGATGTCCACCACGTCGCCGCCGGTCCGGTAGGTCAGCAGGCCGACGACCTCGCCGCCGGGCTCGGCGACGGCGAGCCAGCCGGGCAGCCGGCTCGCGTCGAGGACGCCGCCGAGCGACAAGGCCACCACGTCCACCGCACCCCACTCACGCTCGAGCAGGGGAACCACGATGCCTCGATCCTCGGGTGAGAGACGCCGGAGCGTGTACGGAGTCACAGTGCCCAACGTGCCACGACACCTTACGTTTGGGGCATGCGGGCGACCCACGTGCGGCCGGCTCGGTCCGGTCGCGACCTGAGCCCCTACGTGGAGCTGCGCCGGGAGCAGTGGCGCGAGCTCCGCCGGTCCACTCCGCTGATGTTGACCCTGGACGAGTTGGTCGCGCTGCGCGGTCTCGGTGACCCGGTCGACCTCGAGGAGGTCGTGGACGTCTACCTGCCGCTGTCACGCCTGGTCAGCCTGCAGGTGGCGGCCCGGCGGCGGCTGTGCGAGGCGACCGCGTCGTTCCTCGGCGAGACCGCGGAGCAGGTGCCGTTCGTGATCGGCATCGCGGGCAGCGTCGCGGTCGGCAAGTCCACGACCGCCCGGTTGCTGAAGACCCTGCTGGCTCGCTGGCCCGACCACCCACACGTGGACCTGGTGACCACGGACGGTTTCCTGCTCACCAAGGCGGAGCTCACGCGGCGCGGCCTCATGCACCGCAAGGGTTTCCCGGAGAGCTACGACCGGCGTGGGCTGCTCCGGTTCGTCTCCGACGTGAAGTCCGGCGCGCCCGAGGTCCGGGCGCCCGTCTACTCGCACCTGGCCTACGACATCGTGCCGGGCGAGACGCAGGTCGTCCGCAAGCCGGACATCCTCATCATCGAGGGGCTCAACGTGCTGCTGCCCGGGCATGGCCTGACCGTGGCGGACCTGTTCGACTTCTCGATCTACGTCGACGCGCACACCGAGGACATCGCCCACTGGTACGTCGAGCGGTTCCTCGCGCTGCGGGACACGGCGTTCACCGACCCGGGCTCGCACTTCCACCACTACGCCTCGCTCACCGACCACGAGGCCCGCGCGGAGGCGGCCCGGCTGTGGCAGGAGATCAACGAGCCGAACCTCGTGCACAACATCCTGCCGACCCGCCCGCGGGCGACGCTGGTGCTGCGCAAGGACGCCGACCACCGCACGAGCCGGGTCCGGTTGCGCAAACTCTAGAAGGCGTCGAGGGCCAGGATCTGCGCCACCACGAGCCGCCGGTCGAGCTCGTCGTCGGAGATGTCGACGACGAACGTCCGGCGCAGCGCGAAGCGGCGGTGCACGGTGAACGCCGGCCGCGTGCCGGTGGTGAAGTCGAAGTGCGCGGG
>NZ_JBOHGB010000082.1:0-31171 GCF_050699935.1 Actinophytocola sp. | reverse complement strand
GCCACCAACACCGCCCGATACCCCGCCACAAACGCCTGCGACGACAACGCATCCATCCCCTGCGCCCGCGAAATCCGCGGCACCAACTCCATCGCCAACCCGGTATGCCCCGCCGCACGCAACGCACGCACCAGGTCAAGCTCCTGCGCCGTGGGGAGGAACGAGATGGTGATCGCGCCCGGGGCGAGCCGGCGGACCTGGTGCGAGGTGAGCGGTTGCACGGACAGCGCCACCTCGGCGCCGTCCAGAGCGCCGGCGTCGACCACGGCACCCGCGTCCCGGTACTCGTCGTCGGGATATCCCGCGGCCGTGCCGGCGCCCGGCTCGACCACGACTTCCAGGCCCACGTCGGTCAGGCGGGACACCAGCCCAGGCACCAGCGCGACGCGCCGCTCACCAGGCCTTGTCTCGGTGACTGCGGCGATCTTCACAGATCGCACCTTAGTGCCTCACGGCGTGTGCGCAGTATGCCGAACCGCACAGCACCGGCCGCGGGCGCCGTTCCGGGTCCATTGTGGACGGGATCCCCGGCGTGGCGCTCGTCACGAGTGATAACGTGGTGACACAAGGTGCGCCGGGAAGCCTGGTCGGCAGGGGTTGCCGTTCGACCCGAGGAGGACCCGTGCAGCACGTTCGTTTCCAACCAGAGCTTCTCGGGCAGCCCGCCCCGCCCCGCTTCCCCCGGCACGCGGCACCGCCCGGTTTGGAGGCCGTCGCATGGAAATGTGGCTGATCTGGTTGGTGATAGCAGTGACCCTCGGTGTCGCCGAGGTCTTCACCACGACAGCGGCGCTCGGCGTGCTGGGCGGCGCCGCCCTCCTCCCCGCCGCCCTAGCCGTGTTCGGCATACCGCTGCCCATCCAGCTCGTGACGTTCGCCTTCGCCGCCGCGGCGGGGATCGTCCTGGTGCGACCGGTCGCGCTGCGACACATGCAACGGCCCCAGCTCGAACGGTTCGGCATCGATGCGCTCGTCGGCAAGCGGGCCTACGTCGTGCGCGAGGTGACCGACCGGGACGGCCTGGTGCGCATCGACGGCGACGAGTGGACCGCGCGCTCGTTCGACGAGTCCACCGTCATCCCCGTCGGCGCGGCCGTCGACGTCATGCGCATCAGCGGTACCACCGCGTTCGTCTACCCGAGGGAGTAAAGCATGGACATCTCCGCGGCGCTCATCGCCAGCGTGCTCGTCGCGCTGCTGGTCGTCATCATCGTGATCAGGATCGTCCGCATCGTGCCGCAGGCTCGGGCACGCAACGTCGAGCGGCTGGGCCGGTACAACCGCACGCTGCAGCCCGGGCTGAACTTCGTGATCCCGTTCATCGACCGGGTCTACCCGGCGATCGACCTGCGCGAGCAGGTGGTGTCCTTCCGCCCGCAGCCGGTCATCACCGAGGACAACCTGGTCGTCGAGATCGACACGGTGCTGTACTTCCAGGTGACCGATCCCCGGGCGGCCGCCTACGAGATCGCCAGCTACCTCCAGGCGGTCGAGCAGCTCACGGTCACGACCCTGCGCAACGTGGTCGGCTCGATGGACCTCGAGAGCACGCTGACCTCGCGCGACACGATCAACAGCCAGCTGCGTGGCGTGCTGGACGACGCGACGGGCAAGTGGGGCCTGCGGGTCAACCGCGTCGAGATCAAGGCCATCGACCCGCCGAAGACCATCAAGGACGCCATGGAGAAGCAGATGCGCGCCGAGCGGGACAAGCGCGCCGCGATCCTCGGCGCCGAGGGGCAGCGCCAGTCCCAGATCCTCACTGCCGAGGGTGACAAGCAGGCCGCGGTGCTCCGCGCGGAGGGCAACCGGACCGCGCAGATCCTCAAGGCTGAGGGCGAGGCGCAGGCGATCGACGAGGTGTTCCAGTCGGTGCACCGCAACGATCCGGACCCGAAGCTGCTCGCGTACCAGTACCTCCAGACGCTCCCGCAGCTCGCCCAGGGACAGGGCAACACCTTCTTCGTCATTCCCAGCGAGCTCACGTCGGCGCTCAGCGGTGTCAGCCGCGCGTTCAGCGAGGCGCTGCCGAAGTCACCGGCGACCCGGGAGACCCCGAGCACGGACAAGGTCAGCTCCCGCGCGGCGGATGACGCGGCACGGGCGGCCGAAGCGGCGGCGGCGGCGGTCGCCGACGCCGCGGACGCCGAGAAACCGACGATCTCCGGGCCGTCGCGCGAGAAGAACCCGTCCTCATGACGATCTCATGACGATGCGCCGCCGACCGCCAGCATGCCGTCGGCGGCGTGCTCGACTCGCGAGCCGAACGGGCGGCTGACCTCGTCGAGCACCCGCCGCACGTGGTCGGCGTCGTCTGGGGTCGCGTGCTGGAGGCGCATCCGCCAGGCCCGCATGGGCAGCAGGCGCAACCGGGCCAGGGCGCCCGTCACCGGGTCGATCGTGGCGAGGTACAGGACACGGAGGTCGTCGCGGTACGCCTCGTAGCCGCTGATGCCTTCGTAGTCGTTGATCAGGTCGCCGCAGCCGTAGAGGATGAGCCGGTCGCGGTAGACCTCGATGGGGCGGGGATGGTGCGACGAGTGGCCGTGCACGACGTCCACGCCACCGTCGACGAGCCGACGCGCGAAGGCGACCTGCTCGGCGGGAACCTCGTAGCCCCAGTTGGATCCCCAGTGGATCGAGGCGACGACGATGTCGCCGAGCCCCTTCGCCTGCCGCACCTGGGCGATGACGTCGTCGGCCGTCGCGTCGGACAGGTCCGGCAGGCGATTGACCCCGGCCCGGTCCCACGTCGCGGCCCAGTCGCGCGGAACCCCGCTCGACCGGTCCCCGAACGCGAACACCACGACCCGCCCGCGATCGTGGACCGGCACGATGGCCGGCCGCGCGGCCCGCGCCAACTCGGACCCGGCGCCCACCGCCGCGATCCCCGCCTCGTCCAGGCTGTCCACGGTGTCCTCGAGACCCTGGACCCCGAAGTCGAGCACGTGGTTGTTGGCGAGCACGCAGACGTCGGGCCGGGCCTCGACCAGGCACGGCGTGTTCTCCGGACTCATCCGGTAGTGGATCCGCTTGCGGCTGTCGGCCTTGCCGCGGCTCGTGATGCTGGTCTCCAGATTGATCAACCGCACGTCCGGCGCGAGCTCGTCCAGCGCACGCCGGGCCGCGCCCCACGGCCAGGCGAACCCGACCGGACGCGGAATCCGGCCGTTCACCCGCTCCGCCAGCACGACGTAGGCCCGCGCGTCCCGGACATGGGGTTCGCGAAGTCGTGGATCCCCGGGGTGCGGCAGGACCTGATCAACACCCCGGCCGGTCATGACATCACCGGCCAGGAACACCGTCACCAGAATGATCACCTTCTCTCGGCCGCCGCGCTCCGGGTACCCGGCAGGCCCCCGACGACGCGTAGGTCGACATCGACCCAAGCGGGCGCCGCGATCCCGATGGCCGCGCGGGCGCTGGACGTGGTCGGCGAGCGGTGGCCCCTGGTCATCGTCCAGGAGCTGTTCAAGCGGCCCCACCGCTACTCCGAGCCACTGGGCCGGCTGCCGGGCATCGGCACCAGCGTGCTCGCCGACCGCCTGCGCATGCTTGAGCGCGCGGCGGTCGTGGCCCGCGAGCCCGGCCCGGTCGGCGGCGGGGTCGTCTACACCCTGACCAAGCGGGCCAGGCGCTGGACGGCGCACTGCGCGAGCTGCGCCGGTGGGGTGTCTCCTTCCTCGCCGACCCCACCACGGACGGCTCGCCCGACCAGCGCAACAACGTCACCTACGTCGAAGGCATCCACGACGTGGCCGACGGCGAGTTCGAGCTCGTGGTCGACGGCGAGCCGACCACCCTGCGCCTCACCGACGGCCGGCTCGGCCAGCAACCCGGTCCGGCGCCGAGCTCACAGCTGGGCGGCCGGCGAGGTCGGGTGGGACGACGGCCGGGCCACCGGGGAGGTCTCGACCGCTGGACCGGGGTCGGCCTGGCCGCGCTGGCTGGCCGCGACCGGCTACCTCCGCACCGTCGCTCCCGACACCGCCCAGGAGGCCGACCAGGGATGGTACGAATGGCTGGCTCCCCCACCGGCTTCTTCCACGACGTCAGCGCCGCCGCGCTCGCCCACCCCGGCGTCACGACCGGTCCGATGATGGGCTTCCCCTGCCTGCGCGTCGCCGAGCTGGTCGGCAGTGGTGTCGGCAAGCCGTTCGCCCCGGCCGGGAGGACCTTCCGCGAGTGGATCCTCGTCGACGACCGGGACGAGACCCGGTGGGCCGAACTGGTCGAGGAGGCACGCGAGTTCGTCAGCGGACACCCATGGCCTGGCCGGTCAGGTCGCGGTGCAGCTCCTCGAGGCGCGTGGCGAGCAGCCCGGGGCCGGCCGGTGCGACGGTCACCCACTCCGCCTGACCGGGGTTCGTCGTGACGCCGGTGAGCCAGCGGCCGCCCGGGGTGTCGACGTAGACCACCGGGCGCGGCACACGGCGCCGGCCACGTGCGCGCGGGCGCACGGCCGAGTAGAGCGAGCCGCCGCCGACGCGTGGCTGGCGCAGGATCTCCGCCATCGCGCCGAGGTCGCCGCCCGCCGGGCCCACGCCGGAGACGATCCGGTCGACGTCCGCGCGGGGCGCGTTCAGCGCGCGGCCGCGTGCGGGCGGGTGCCCGGGCAGCCGCGCGACGACCTCGGCGACGAGCCCGCTCGCCCGCACCGGCACGATCGTCACGAGCTCGTCGGCCACCGTGAGCACGAAGGCCGCGCGCTCACCCGCCACGGCCAGCACCCGGTAGTCGATCCGCCGGTCGCGGTCGGTGGTGGTGATCCAGCCGTAGCACTCCGCGCGCGGCAGGACGAGCGCGTCCAGCAGGTCCTCCAGCTCGGCGGACCCGGGCAGGCCCCACTCGGCGAGCTCGGCCGCCGCCCGCTCGTCCACCTCCGCGAGCACCGCCGGGTCACGCCAGGCGGGCGTGTCCGCCAGGGCGGTGTGCGGCTCGCCGCCACGCCACGCCACCAGCCGTAACACCGTCGGCAGGGTCAGGGTGATCATCCCGGTGATCATCGCCGCTCCGTTCACTCCGCACCGAGTACCGCGGGCGAGGCCGGGACGTCCACGGCGAAGACCGTGTCCGGGTCGGGCGGCTCCAGGAACCGGGTCGGGTACTCCCGGTCCTCGTCACCGCCACCGCGGCCGGCGCCAATCGGCAGGCCGCCGAAGAACCCGCCACGAGCCGCCGAGCCGGCCGCCCCCGTCATCCGGCCGGCACCGGCACCGGAGCCCGCACCCGGCCCCGAACCGACCCCGGCACCCGGGCCGGCGCCAACGCCCGGGCCGAGCCGAGCACCGCCGCGCGCGCCGTCGCCCGCGCCCCCGCCACCGAACGAGCCGACACCGCCCGGCACGAACCCGCCACCGAGACCGGGGCCGAACCCACCGCCCGGCACGCCACCCGCACTCGGCACACCCGCGCCCGGCACGCCACCAGCACCCGGCACGCCACTCGCACCCGGCACACCCGCGCCCGGGAAGCCTGCCGACGAGGCCGGGGCGACCCCGTTGCCCGGCGGAACGTGGCCCGCGGCACCGGTCCCGAAGTCCTCGCCGCGCGGACCGAACGAGCCGAGCCGGCCGGACGGATCGGTGCCGGCACCGCCGAAACCACCGGCACCGCCACCCGCACCAAAGCCACCAGCGCCTCCACCGGAGCCACCAAAGCCCGTTCCGCCACCGGTTCCGCCGTCGATGCCGTCGATTCCGTCGATGTCCGTGCCGCCGCCGCCGGGCCGGTGGTGCCGGTCGCGGTCCCAGTCGAGCGGCCGGTCGGCGGTCACGGCGTCGCCCTGGAGTTGCTCGACGGTGCCGTACTCGGTCGGGTACTGCTCGCCGATGACCCCGCTCGCCGCCGAGTACGCCCCGTAGACCAGCACGTTCTTCTGGGCCTTCTGGTTGTAGGCGACCAGGTCCGCATCGACGTCGGGGCCGATCGGGTTCAGGCTGTCGACCACGCTCGGCTCCGGCCGCGGCGGCAGCGGCTCGACGTTGCGCCTGGCCTGTCCGAACGCCTCGTTCTGGGCGTCCGAGGCGGTGCGGTAGGTCCGCAGGCCCTCGGCCGACTTCTCGAACGCGTCCGTGAGCGGGTGCGCGCCCGACTGGGCCCGCGCCGCCGCCGAACCCAGCCACGCGGCGTCCATCTGCCGGTTCAGCTCAGCGATCTGGCCGCGCCGCTGCTCGAACCGCCGCCCCAGCTCCTCGGCCGACACGCTGCCGTCGTCGAGCGAGGCCGTCCCGGGGCCACCGTGCATCCGCGGGTAGATCTGGTCGGCCGGGAGCGTCATCGGGTCACCCCCGCCAGCAGGTCGCGTGCCGAGTCGTCCCGCACCAGGTACGACTGCCGCGATGCCTTGAGCCGCCGAACGTAGTCACCGACCGCGTCGACCATGCGGCGGTGGTGGTCCATGAAGGACGTGCCGGAGTCGTTGGCGCGGTTGGCCGCGGTCTCACTGGCGGCCTCGTCGCCCGGCCCCTGGACCGACATCAGCGCGTGCACCTGCCGGTTGTCCTCCATCAGGTCGGCGTGTAGCCGCTCCCACCTGGCGATGACCGAGTCGAACTCGGCCGGGGTGAACACGAAGCCCCCGCCCCCGCCTCCGCCGCTGCCCGCGATGTGCCCTTCCATGTCACGCTCCCCATCAGTGCTTTCCCAGTGCCTTCCCAATTCCCGCTGGGTTCCGGCTGTCGTGCCCATGCTCAGCGGCGGCGCTGAACCAACGCTGAATCACGCCAGGTCGAGCCGGCCGGAGATCTCGGGCCGGGTGAACCGGACGGTCTCCGCGACCGCGAGGGCGACCGCGGCGAACTCCGGCCAGTGGCCGACGTGTCCGGTGCTGACGTCGAGCACCACGACCTCGTCGAGGTCGGGCGTCGGGATCAGCACCTGGATGTCGACCGTGTCGACCGGAGCGGGGTGCTCGGGGAACCGGAACGTGCCGGCGCGCCGCAGCACGACCGCCGGGCCGCCGGCGAGCTCCCGGCTCTCCACCGCCGCGTGCGGCTGCTCGCGGCGCAGTGCCTCGGCCATGCCCTCGACCACCTCGGCGGTACGCATGCCGGATCGTGGCGCCGGCACCTCCCGGACGGCGAGCACGAGCATCGCGGCGGCCTCCGGGTGCTCCGCCAGGGGCAGCCACCCCGCCTCGACGGCCCCTCGGTCGCGCAGCTCGCCGCGAACCGGGATCGGGCGGAACTCGGACGGCAACGCGAAACACAGCTGGACACTCATCACCGGTTCTCCAGATCCTTCTTGTGTCCGATCTCGTAGGCCCGCTCGACGGCCTTGTAGAGCTGGTAGCCCGGGATGGTCGCGCCCTTGCGGAACTCCTCCCAGTCGCGCGGCACCCAGTACCGCTGGAAGTGCGAGTCCCGGCCGAGGAGCCCGTTGAGCACGTCCTCCCCCGCGCCGCGCAGGCTGTATCCGCTCGAAGCCGCCCCGAAGATGTCCGCGGCGAGCCGGGCCGCCCTGCCCGTGGCCGCGCCGCCGGCGAACGCCGCCCCCAGGCCGATCGCGTCCTCGATCGCGCTCCGCCTGGCCTCGCGGACGCCGTGCACCGCGGCGGCGGTGTGGCCGACGAACGCGCCCGCGGTCAGCACGGTGGACGCGGCGCTGAACCCCACCCCGATGGGCGCGGTCACCCCGATCAGCTCGAGCACGAAGCCGACGGCGCCGAAGTACGTGGCGATGTCCCCGACCACGTTGGAGATCTCGTTGATCGCGTAGGCGTTGTCGCCCACCCACTCGTTGAGGTCCTCGTTCTGCTCGAGCGCCCACTTGATGATCTTCCTGAGCGCTTCGGGCTCCAGCAGCTCCGGCAGCCCGTTGGGAAACACCTTGTCGTACACCGACTTGAGCAGCCGCAGGAGATCCGCCGCCAGCTCGGCGTGCTGCGCCAGCAACCGGCGCGCCGCCTGGCGAACCGCGTCGAGCTCCGCCTGGGCCGCCTCGACCGCGCGCCGGATGGCTTCGAGCACCCCCTCGCGCACCCGCGGGTCCGGCGGCAGGATCGCCGAGTTGACCTCGGCCGCGTCGGCGTTCGCCTGCTCCAGCCGGTTGCGCGCCCGCCTGGCCTGTGCCTCCAGATCGTCGGCGGTGACCTGCATGGCGCCGAGGTCGGCGGCCCACCCGTCCAGCGCCGCGCCCGCGTCCCGCATGGCCGAGGCCGTCGTGGCCAGCGGGGCGGGGAGCTCGCCGGCCTTGGCGCGGTAGCCGTCGCTCGCCGTGCCGGTCCAGCCGGGGGCACCGGCGGCCGCCTGGCCCATCAGCCCCTGCGCGTCGGCCACCAGCGAGCCGACCTTGGTGTAGGAGGCGGCGAGCTCGGTCACCGCGCCCGTGTCACCCGGTGCCGGGTCGAAGCCGAGCGCGGGAAACGCCTGCGCCCTCACTGGTCCGCCCCGATCCGCTCGCCGAGGCCGGCCAGCCCGCCGAAGGGAGTCGACACCCCGCGGTCGAGCTCGACGTACTGCTGGCCCGCGGCGGAGACCGCGTCGCTCAGCTGCTCGGTGACGCCGGCCAGCCGGTCCATGAGCTCGCGCCAGCCTGCGCCGAACGACTCGACCGCGGCGTTCAGCTCGGGCCGGCCGAGGTCGCCGCCCGCACCGGCGGTCAGGCCGGACGCGGCGTTGGTGATCACGTCGGCCGCCGCACCGAGCGTGCCGGCCAGGCCGGTCAGCTCGCCTGGCTCGACCTGGAATCCGCTGCCCATCGTCGCGCTCCCTTCCTCACGCCACGGCCGGGGTCGACGCGACCGGCTCGGTCAGGCCGTCGAGCGCGTCGCCGAGTTCGGCGATCTGCTCGACGTTGCGCCGCACGGCGTCCTCGATCTCCGCGCACGCCCGGCGCACCCGGGCCGCGGCCTCGGCCATGCGCTGCTCGTGCAGCTGCCGCACCAGCGGGTCGGTGACCGGCGCGCCGCCGGGCAAGGTCGGCGGGTGCAGGACGGTCTGGACCGCGGACGCCGCCTCGCCGGCGATCGCGGTCGCCTGGGAGGCCGACGAGCGAGCGAGCGCGTCGAGCCCGTCGGCGATCCGCTGGCCGGCCGCCGCCGTGTCCTCGGCCGCCGCGAGCCGTCGCCGCCGGTCGGCGCCGAGGTTGCCGGCGTCGAACAGGTACGCGGCGGCCGCGTCGCCGTCCCAGTTGTCATCGGCGCTCGCGGTCGCCTCGGCGTACGTGCGCCCCGCGTCCTGCTCCTGGTCCGCGCCGGCTTCGACCTTCGTCGCGCCGTCACGCACCGTTTCGGGCTCGCAGTCGATCTCGCGCAGCGCCTCCACCGGGTCGCTGCCGCCGACCTTCGCGCTCGCCCTGCGCAGCTCGGCGAGCTCTGCCTCCGCGCTGTTCAATGCCTGATGCTGGAAAGCCATGTCGTCGCCCTCCTCACGCGGCCACGCGGGAGAGCCGCTGCTCGTTCCCGCGTTCCCGGCCCTCGTACTCGTCAGCGGTCGCGTCGAGCTGGTCGGCCATGTCGTTGGTCCGCTCGGCGAGCTGGGTGGCCTCGGTCTGCCGCGCGGTCACCGCGTCGTTCCACTTCCGCGCGACCTCGGCGGCCGGCCCGGAGCGACCGAACGCGCTCGGGTCCACGACCGCACCGGCGAACGTCCGCGCGGCGGCGGCGTCCTGTGCGGCGGCCGTCCGCGTCTGCTGGGCCGCCTGGCGCAGGCCGGCCGGGTTCACCGCGTAGCCGCGCTCCGACGTTATGTATCCGTGGCCCCTCATCGCCCACCACACCTTCCGCGTCACGTTCTGCCTGATGACGCGATGTTGTGTGGGCGCGCTGAACGAACGCTGAATCCACCCGGCCCCGCGCCGAGCGTCCTAGTGCTCGGTCAAGAACCAGTCAGCGAAGGGCGACGGTGAGCAGGACGGCGGCGTCCGAGACGGCGGTCAGGCCGTGCCGCTGCGGCGGGATGGCGATCAGCTGGCCCGCGTCGAGCTCCCACCGCCGGTCGTGGGTGTGCAGCACCACCTGCCCGTGCAGGACGTGCAGGGTGGCGGCCGACGGTGCGCCGTGCTCGGCCAGCTCGGCGCCACCGGCCAGCGCGATGAGGGTGACGCGCTGCGAGGTGCCGGTGACGAGCGTCCGGGCGACCCGGCGGGAATGCTGCCCGCGCGCTTCCTCCAGCATGTCCGTGGCGAGCGTGTCGACCTGGGCTACTGCCGGGTTGTCGGTCATCGGGTCTGCTCCCATCCGCGCCGGGGCTCGGCTTCTGGCGCAACGGCCAGATCAGGATGGCGGCCCGGCCGGGTGGCCCGCAAGCGGACGGCACGCAGCCGTCCGATGTGGACAAGCGTGGAAGGACGCCTTACGGACGCTCAACGTCAGGAAGGCGTCCTTCCACGCATTGCCGGCCGGCTGTCAGGGGCAGCCTGCGCCCCAGCCTCTGCCACGCCGTGATCTTCGCGTCCCGGCGGCTCCCCGGACAACGGGATATCCCGAGGCCAGGCAGGCCGCACGACCCGTTCCGCGGCCCACCGGGGAAAGCGCGCTTGGCGGCTGCGCCGCTCGGCCGGGTGGCCGCGTCGCTGAGGCCGGATGGCCGCTCTCGTTCCCACTTCGTTGCCCGGTGCCGGTACGTCTGATTCGTTGGCAGATGACCAACCGGTCAACCTGCAAGTTCGTGTCCGAGAGCCCCTGATCGCGAGGGTTCCGTCCCGAGGGCAACCGACGGAGCTCCCGCGCCCTGCACAAGGAGTTCCACATGAGACGTCCATCGACCAGACGGGTGAGACAGCTCGCCCTGTCCGCGCTCACCGCCGCCGCGGTGGCGACGCTCAACTTCGCCGCGGCCGCGCCCGCCCAGGCCGCCACCGGCGAGATCCTCGGTGCCAACGCACCGGGCACCATCGAGAACAGCTACCTCGTCGTGCTCGAGGACGGCGCCGCGACCACCGCGACCGCGGCCAAGTACGGCGCCCGCGTCGAGCACACCTACACGGCCGCGCTGCACGGCTACGCCGCGACGATGACCGAGGCCGAGGCGAAGCGGACCGCCGCCGACCCGGCCGTGGCCTACGTCGAGCAGAACCGCGTGATCAAGGCGGTCGACACGCAGCCGAACCCGCCGTCCTGGGGTCTCGACCGCATCGACCAGCGCGACCTGCCGCTGGACTCGAGCTACACGTACCCGAACACGGGCGGCGTCACCGCGTACATCATCGACACGGGCATCCGGACGACCCACACCGACTTCGGTGGGCGCGCCGTCTGGGGCACCAACACCGCCGACTCGAACGACACCGACTGCAACGGCCACGGCACGCACGTCGCGGGCACGGTAGGCGGCACCGCGCACGGCGTGGCGAAGACGGTGGACCTCGTCGCGGTGAAGGTGTTGAACTGCCAGGGTTCCGGCACGCTCGCGGGCGTCACGGCGGGCATCGACTGGGTGACCGCCAACGCCGTCAAGCCGGCGGTCGCGAACATGAGCCTCGGCGCGCAGGGCACGAACCAGACCATGGAGGACGCGGTACGCAGCTCGATCGCGTCCGGCGTGACCTACGCGATCGCGTCGGGCAACTCGAGCGCGGACGCGTGCAACTTCACGCCCGCGCGCACGCCCGAGGCGATCACGGTGAACGCGACGACCGACTCCGACGCCCGCGCGTCGTTCTCGAACTTCGGCACGTGCACCGACATCTTCGCGCCGGGCCAAGACATCACGTCGACGTGGAACACCAGCGACTCCGCGACCAACACCATCAGCGGCACGTCGATGGCGACACCGCACGTGGCCGGTGGGGCCGCGCTGTACCTGGGTGCGCACCCGGATGCGACGCCGGCCCAGGTGCAGACCGCGTTGACGGACTTCGCGTCGAAGGGCAACGTCAGCAACCCCGGCTCCGGCTCGCCGAACAACCTGCTGTTCAACGGCGAGGGCGCCGACCCGGACCCGGAGGACCCGGGCGAGGAGCCGCCGCCGGAGGACTGCGCGGGGATCCCGGCATGGAACGCGAACCAGTTCTACCTGCTCGGTGACCAGGTGGGCCACGCGGGCCACGCCTGGATGCTGGCGACGTGGTTCTCCTTCGGTGAGGAGCCCGGATCGGGCAGCTCCTGGATGGACCTCGGTCCCTGCTGAGCCCTGACACAAAAAGCATGACACGGCACGGCGCCGGGCGTGGCACACGCCCGGCGCCGTCCACTGAGGACAGTCAGAACGTCGCGAACATCTTGTAGGCGTGGTGGTCCGAGCCCCACCGGGGCAGGCGCGAGACCTTCGTGTGGGACACGTTCGTGGGCGCGTACATCTGGTCGATCGGCACGCCGCTGACCCCGCGCACGGCCACGTGCCGCAGCGGGTCGGGCATCGCCATGGCCTTGCGGCGGTTGAAGTCGCCGGCCACGAAGATCGGCTTGCCCGGGTGCGACCGCTTCAGCTGCGCCACCTTGTCCTTGAGCACCTGGTAGTGCCGGTTCCACCTGGCCTGCCGCTCGGGGTGCCCGCTCCACGCGCCGGAGATGAAGTGGGTGTTCACGAACACGAAACGCTTGCCGGTGCCGTGGATCCGCAGCACGACCCAGTTGACGTAGCGCGCGGGCGTGACCTTGGCCTCGCCGCCGTGGGTGCGCACGCTGCCGGAGCCGACCTTCGTGAAGCGACCGGTCCGCCAGGAGATCGGCACCGCCTTCGCCGGCCCGTCCGCCGGGTAGAACGTGGCGTACTCGCCGCCGAGCCGGCGGTTGAGCTTGCGCCGGTCCTCCGGGTCGTTCACCTCCTGCCAGCCGATGACACCGGCGAACGACTCGAAGCTCCCGTCCCCGTGATGCGAGTTGTGCGTGCCGAGGGAGATCTGCGTGGCGGCCGCGCTCGGCCCGGCCGCGGCGGTCGTCCGGTCGGTCGTCTGGTCGGCGGACGCCACCGCCGCCACGGTCAGGGCGGTCGCGACGGCCGTGACGGCCGCGGTCACGAACCTCATGGGTTTCACCGGGTCCTCCGATCGAATCCGGCGCCGGCGATCGCGGCGCAGGCCAGCAACGCGGGTATGCCCAACAGGATCGGCGCGCGCAGGCCCAGGCCCGCGGCGACCAGGCCGCCGGTCAGCGCGCCGAGCATCGACGCGATCATCGTGACCGTGCGGCCGGCGGCCATGACGCGGCCGAGCAGCTCGGGTGGGGCGAGCCGCTGCCGCTGCGTGAGGCTGACGACGTTCCACACGCCGAACGCGAAGCTGCCGACGAGCAGCCCGGCCGCCGCGACGACCGCCGTGCTCGTGAACCCGAGCAGCGCCTGGCCGGCGGCGGCCAGGGCGAGCGCGCCCGCCAGCGCGGCACCGGGCCCGGCGACACGCACGACCCGGGCCGCGCCCGCGCCGCCGATCAGCCCGCCGACCGCGCCCACGCCGAGGAGCAGGCCGTAGCCGTAGGCGGGCAGGTGCAGGACGTCGGCGACGTAGAGCACGAGCACGGCGAACCAGGCGCCGTCGGTGAACGCGAACACGCCGGTGAGGCCCACCAGCACGCGGAGCTCGCGGTGGCGGGCGAGCCAGCGCAGGCCGGCGGCGGTCTCGGCCCGGATGTTGTCGCGGCGGCGCTCGCCGGGTGCGGGCGCGAACAGGTTCGGCAGCGACAGGATGAGCACCGCGGCGACCGCCAGCGTCCCGCCGTTGACCGCGAACGGAAGCACGAGCGCCACGCCGAAGAGGTAGCCGCCGAGCGGTGGGCCGATCAGCTCGTTGCCGGCGATCTCGGTATTGAGCAACCGGCCGTTCGCGCGTTCCAGGTCCGCGTCGTCGACCAGCGGCGGGAGCAGCGTGGCGGCGGCCGTGTCGCGGAGCGTCTCGCCGAGCCCGCAGCCGAACGCCACCAGGTACACCAGCACCACGCCGACCGCCCCGGTCGCGAGGTCGGTGGCCACCGCGGCGACGAGCGCGACGAGCAGGCCGATCCGCACCAGGTCGACACCCGCGACGAGCCGCCGGCGGTCCACCCGGTCGACCACCGCACCCGCGAACAGCCCGAACAGCAACCAGGGCAGCTGCCCGGCGACCGTCACGCCGGCCACGAGCACGGGATCGCCGGTCATCGTGACGACGAGCAGGGGCAGCGCGGCCTGTCGGATGCCGTCCCCGAGGTTGGACAAGGCGGTCGCCGACCAGAGGCGGCGGTAGGCGGAGGTCGTGGCCATGCCTAGGGAGATATCACGAAGACCGGAAAAACGAGGGGTGCGTCAGGGTTCGGTGGACCAGTTCCGTGAGGCTGACGATGTCGAAGACCGGCAGGCGCAGCCGCTCCTGGATGGCGCGGGCGAAGGGCACGAGGTCCGTGCATTCGATGACCAGCGCGCCCAGGTCCGGGTTGTCCCGGGCCAGGCGGTCCACCACCGACAGCACCTCGCGTTCCAGCCGGCCGGCGTCGAGGTCCGCGCGGCGGGCCTCGAGGATCACCTCGCGGAACTCGGGCTGGTCCTGCATGCCGGCGACGCGGACGGGCACGTGCTCGGCGCCGACGGCCGCCAGGTGGCGCCTCGTGAGCGCGCCCTCCTTCGCGACGAGCAGGCCGACCCGCTGGTCCCGCCGGATCATCCGGGCGACCATCGGCAGCTGGACGAGGCTCGACGTGTACAGCGGAACCCCGACGGCGTCGGCGAGCTCGTTCTGGAAGATGACCAGGAACCCGCAGGCCCCGGTGATCGCGGCGACCCCGGCGGCCTCCAGGCCGCGCGCGGCGTCGATGAACGGGTCGAGCAGGCTCGGGTCGGCCTCGGACACCACCCGTTCGGCCGTCGCGCCCGGCACCACCTGGTAGCGCACCGGGAAGTCGAACGTCGTCGGGTTCCGGATGTGGCCTGGGATCTTCGTGAACGCGGTGTCCAGGCAGAGGACGCCGATCTCGACGTCAGCCTCCATGACTGTCCTCTTTGGAGTATCGGCCGACCCGGAACGGCGCCGGGTCGAGGTCGGGCCGCTCGCCGGCGACGAGCTGGGCGAGCAACCGGCCGCCGGCCGGCGCGAGGCCCATCCCGATGTGGCCGTGCCCGCAGGCGAGGTACACGTTGTCGTAGCGGTCGGCGCGCCCGATGAACGGCAGGCTGTCCGGCGTGCAGGGGCGCAGGCCGGTCCAGACCTCGACCGGCTGGGTCCGCTCGAGCCGCGGCAGGTACCGGCGAACCGTGCGCAGCATGCCGTCCACCCGGTCGTGCGACGTCGTACGGTCCATGCCCGCCAGCTGGCGGATTCCGCCGATGCGCAACCGGTCCCCGGCGGGTGCGATGGCCGGTGCGATGGCTATGGTCGGCTCGCCCAGCGTCAGCGGTCGCCGGGGCACCGGGCCCTCGACGGTGACGGCGTAGCCCTTGAGCGGCTGGAGCACGAGGTCGATGTCGAGCTTGCGGGCCAGTGCGGACGTCCAGGCTCCGGCGGCCAGGACCACCTGCCCCGGCCGGAACTCGCCGCGGGTGGTGCGGACCCGGCGCACGTCGCGGCCGGCGACCTCGAGGTCGAGGACCTCGCTGTGCGGCTGGATGTCCACACCAGACTCGGCGAGCTCCCGCGCGAGCTCGCCGAGGAACTCCGGGACTCTCAGGTAGGCGCCCTCCTCGTTGTGGATCGCGCCGCGGACATCGAGCTCGACGTCCGGTTCGAGCGCGGACACCTCCGCCGGGTCGAGGACACGCAGCGGCACCCCTCGGTCCGTCGCCCGCTCGACGGACCGGCATGCCTTGTCGAACTCCCGCGGCGAGCGGTACACGACGAGCATCCCGGGCGCGGCGAAGGTCTCGGCGAGCCCGCCCGACGCGCACAGCTTCCGCAGGATCTCGAGGCTGTGCTTCTTCAGGTCGAGCAGCAGGGGAAACGCGGCGCGCACGCCGGCGTCGTCGGCCACCCGGCGGAAGTGCCACAGCCAGCGCAGCAGCTCGCCGTCCCAGCGCGGCCGGACGTAGAGCGGGCCCTCCGGTCGCAGCAGCGTCCGGAAGATGCCCGGCGCGGCGAGCGGGGCCGCGCCGTGCGTGCCGACGAAGCCGGTGTTGCCGGCCGAGCACGACTGCGGGCCGCCCACCTCGCCGCGCTCCACGACGGCGACCGTGGCGCCGGCCCGGCGCAGGTGGTACGCGCAGAACAAGCCGGCGACACCGCCGCCGATCACGAGGACGTCGGGATCGTCCATCCGGCGGTCACAGGCTCACGACGAAGAAGTTGGTCGGCAGGTTGACCACGACCCGCTCGTAGATCTCGGCCATCAGCGCGATGCCGGGCTCGGCGAAGGTGCCGGGCGGCGGCTCCGCGAAGCGGATCACCGACCGGCCCGCGTCGAACAGCTGGGCGCCGTGCCCGAAGTCCCCGACGATGGCCGTGCCCTCGTCGACCAGCCGCGTCCGCACGATGAACACGCCGTTCTGCTCGACGTCCTCCATGAGGCGCCCACTCGCCAGGAGCCCGTAGTAGTCGGCGGGGTTGATGATCAGGCCGTCGGCCGTGCCGCCCATCTGCTCGGCCTCGTTGCACGCCGCGAGAATCGTCGAGCCGAACGGGCCCGCCGACGTGATCCGGGCGATGCCGGGGATGTTCAGCAGCCCGCCCTCGCCGCGGATGATCGTGACGTTCTCGGCCGTGCCGAGTCGCACGATCAGCCGGTAGTCGATGAAGGACTGGAACGCGTCGGCGTCCTCCCACAGGTCCGGCGGGACCTGGACCCAGGCGGTGGTCGCCAGCAGGTCCGGGATCGGCGACCTGTGGAACCGGCTCGCCGCCTCGCGCCGCATCGAGGCGCCCTCGATCTCGGGGTCGCCCGGTTGCGGCGCCGACTCGTGCCAGTAGTACCGTCGCTGCTCCCGGGACAGGTCGACCACCTTGAGCATGTTCCGCGCCGGATACCGGGGCTTGCGCCGGGAGCTGGTCAGCGAGTCCGTGATCGTCACGTCGAACTCGACGGATGCTCCGAGGCCGTCGGCGGCGACCGCCTCCAGGAACGTCCGCCCGGGTGAGGGCTGCTTCTTCCGCTCGGCGATCACGTCCGCCATCGTCTTCTTCACCGCGGTCTGCATGGTTTCCTCTCCTTGGGGGCACTAGGGCTTGCGGGCGACGAAGATTCCCCACCCGAACTCGCCGTCGCCGATGGCGATCTGGATCTCCTCGCAGGACACGGCGAAACCGAGCATCCAGTCGCGGATGGCCGCGTCGCCGGTCGTCTCCGCACGCTCCCGCGCGGTCCTGCCCAGCACGCGGTAGGTCCGGGCGAGGTGGCTCGTCACGTTGCGGGCGAGCAGGACTTCGAAACCCGCCTCCTGGAGCGCGGTCTGGTACCCGAGGAACGAGAACCCGGAGCTCCAGCGCACCCGGTCGAACACGTGCTTGCGGGCGCGCGCGCTGACCTCGGGCTTGGGCTGCAGGAAGTCGGAGAAGGCGAGGATGCCGCCGCGACGCAGGACGCGGTGGATCTCCGCGTGACTGAGTGCCTTGTCCGGCACCAGGAACAGCGCGTCCTGGCTCACGACGTGGCTGAAGGTGCCGCCCTCGTACGGCATCCGGGTGGCCGAGCCGTGGTCGAACCGGACGTCGAGCCCGGCATCACCCACGACCTTCTCCCGCGCGACCTTGATCCGTTCTTCGCTCAGGTCGAGCCCGGCGCCGCGGCAGCCGCGCCGCCGGGCGATCGAGACCAGGAAGTTGCCGCACCCGCAGCCCACGTCCAGCACGTTCGACGACCCGTCGATCCCGGCGTCCGCGGCGACGATCTCGGTCGTGCGGTCCGACGCCGCGTGGTAGTCGGTGTCGTCGGCGTCGTCGGCGAAGTAGCCCGTGTGCAGCACGCCGTCGCTGTCCCAAAAGGACAGGTAGGCTTCCAGGGTCTGGTCGAAGAAGTCCTCGACGTCGCTCTCGGTGAAGCTCATGTGAAGGTCTCCCTGCGTCCCGTCCTGAGGTAGGTGTGCTCCAGCCCGGACACGCTGGCGCCGCCGTCCACGAGGTGCACACCGCCGGTGACGAAGGACGCCCGCTCGCTGGCGAGGAACGCCGCGACGGCGGCGAACTCGTCCTCGGTGCCGAGGCGTCCCACGGCGCTGTGCGCGCCGATCAGTGCCAGACCGTCGTCGATGTTGTCCTCGCCGGCCAGCCTGGCCGCGGCCCGCTCGACCATCGGGGTCCGCGTCGCGCCGGGGGCGAGCACGTTGACGGTGATCCCCTCCCGGCCGAGATCCGCGGCGAGGGTCTGGGCGAACCGGACGATGGCCGCCCGGGCCATCCCGGACAGCGACAGCATCGGCTGCGGCGTGTGCACCGTCTCGGAGGTCACGAACAGCAGCCGCCCCCAGCCGGCGGCCCGCAGGTGCGGCAGCGCGCCGAGCGCCAGGGTCACCGCGGGCATCAGCACGGTGTCGCAGGCGGCCCGGTAGTCCGCCGGCTGGAACGCCGACGCGGGGCCCGCCGGCGGTCCGGCGCCGCTGACGAGGACGATGTGCAGCGCGCCGAACTCGGCGGCGAGCTCGTCCACCCAGCGCCGCGCGGCCGCCTCGTCGGTGATGTCCACGCTCGTGGTGTGCACCCGGCCGCGGGCGACATCCTTGAGCCTGCGCTCGGCCGCGCCCAGCCGCTCGGGCTCGCGGGCGCCGATCGCGACGTGTGCCCCCTCGCGGGCGAGCTCGAGCGCCGACGCGAGGCCGAAGCCGCTCGAACCACCGGCGACGAGCGCGACCTTGTTCTCCAGTCCCAGATCCATCCTGCCCTCGGTGTTCGTCTCGGTGTTCGTGCTCAGGTCTCGTCCGTGCCGGACTCGGTTCGTGACACGGCGGCGGAGTCGGTGGACCCCGCGGGTGGTCTGCCCGAGCGGAAGGTGCCCGCGTAGGAGTAGCCGTAGCGGCGGAACCGCGGCCAGGACAGCGTCACCGCGGCGAGCCGCGCGCGGACGGGCAGCCGGGTCCGCCAGGTGTCGTCGCGGTCGCGGATGATCGTGACGCCGGTGTCGAAGCGATCCGGGTTGCCGGTGACCGTGTGGTTGGTGTGCAGGTCGATCGTGCGCCCACCGGTCATCGGGTTGACCGCCGGATCGGTGCCGCAGAGCCGCAGCAGCCGGTCGATCGTGCCGGCCGGGTCGGCGATGAAGTCCTCGTAGCGCAGGAACATCGACCGCTCCGGCCGGCGCCGGACCAGCGCCCGCGCCGCGGAGTTGAACCCGTGCCAGTACGCCGTGCTCCGGCTCGCCGACATCGGGAAGGCGTACTGCTTCCAGTGACTCCACGACTGCGCGACCGCACGGGGGTCCCGGACGAGGTGGACGTAGTAGGGCGCCACGCCGTCCAGCAGCGGCAGCAGCGCGGACTCCCCGGGGATCTTCGTCGTGTCGACCAGCACGCGCGCGCCCATCAGCTCGGCGGCGGTGTGCAGTGTCGTCGTCATCAGCTCGGCGTGCGCGCGGACGTCGCCGTCGTGGAGCCCGCGGCGCAGCACCCGCCAGGTGTGCCGGGTCCGCACGCACGCCTGCTGGCGACGGATCACGGTCTCGGCGTGCGCCTCGGCCGACACCCCCGACGGGCGGCCGGCGGCGAGCACGCGCGACCAGATCGCGCACTCTGTCAGCGGCTGCCCGCACCCGCAGAGGTTGTTGGCACCCTGCCCGGCGGAGTTCTTCCACAGGAAGGCCAGCTCGCCGACGTGGCCGAAGTCCGGTATCTCGTTGAGGATGTTGCCGATGATCGTGCTGCCGTTGCGGCACCAGCCGGTGATGCAGACAACGGTGAGCGGGTCGGTCATCGCGTGCTCCCGATTTCGGTGCTCGTGGCGGGTCCCGGGCTCGGATCGCGGACGCGCAGCGCCACGCACGTAGCGGTGGCCGCGCACACCGCGGCGACAAGGAAGACGGCGGGATAGCCCAACCCGGTCGCGACCGCGCCGGTCAGCGGCCCCCAGACGGCCAGCCCCAGGTCCCAGAACGAGGTGTACGCACCGATCGCCGCGCCCTGCTGGGACGCCTCGGTGCGGTTCATGACCATCAACGCCAGGGACGGGTGCAGCAGCGAGAAGCCCACGCCCATCACCACGCTGCCGAGCACCGCGATGGGCAGGTTCGGCGCCACGGCGATGATCAGCAGGCCGGCCGCCTCCCCGATGCCGGACCACGCCGCCACGCGGCGCGGGCCGAGCCGGTCCGGCAGGTGGCCGATGAACAGCCGGGTGCCCGCGTACACCGCGCTGAAGCCGCCGAGCACGATGGCGCCCGAGCCGATCCCGCGCGCCTCCAGGTGGAGCAGGACGAACGCGGCCAGGCCGGCGTACCCGGCGGACGCGAGCCCGAGCGCGACGCCCGGCACCATCGCCGGGCGCAGCAGCAGGCGGCCGCCGCCGCTGGTCGCGCCGGCCGGCGCGCGTGCCGGGACCGCGGCGATCAGCGCCAGGGCGACGAACGCGACCCCGGCGCTGCAGCCCCAGACGACCTCGAAGCCGAACCGCACCAGCACCGCGCCGAGGAACGTGCCGACGGAGATCCCGCCCCACATGCTGACGCCGTACAACCCGATGAGCTGCCCGCGCCGGTTGTGCGGGGCGAGCGACACGGTCCACACCGCGCCCGCGGTGAACAGCGCCGCCTCGCCGACGCCGAGCAGCAGCCGGATGGCGATCAGCCCGGCGAGCCCGATGGGCAGGAAGTAGAGCAGGCCGCCGACGGCCACGATCAGCGCGCCGGACAACATGACCACGCGATGGCCGTGCCGGTCCGACAGGTAGCCCGCGACCGGGCGCATCAGCAGCGCCGTGAGCCCGGTAGCCAGGACCGTCGAGCCGATCTCGAAGTCCGAGGCGTCAAACGACTCGCGCACGAACCGCGGCAGCACGGGGATCGCCACGGCCAGACCGACGTAGCCGAAGAAGAGCCCGCCGAAGATGCCGATCAGCGACAGCCGCGGAATCCGGCTCCTCGTCGTGTCCCCCGCCCCCGTCATCGTTGCTGGGTCAACTCCGTTCGGCTGCCCTCCGACGCGGCCGCCACCTTGCGCACGGCCGCCACCAGGTGCTCGCAGTCCTGTGGAGTCAGGCAGGAGGACAGCGGGACGTCCACCGCCTGCCGCACGTACCGCGTCGTGTTCGGCAGCAGTGCCTTGGTGGATGCGACGTCGGCCGTGCCGAACAGGAACCGCCAGTTCCAGAAGACCCGGACGTTGTGGTCGGAGTCCGAGCCGAGGCTGCGCGCGTCGATGCCCTCGCCGCGCAGCGCACGGGCGAACCAGTCCGCGTCCGGAACGCGGAAGATGAACGCCTCACCCAGGAACGCGTCGGGCGCCACCGGCTGCCGGATCGCGATCGGCGCCTCCGCCAGGGCCTCGGCGACGTGGGCGTAGTTCCGGCGGAACTGCTCGAGGCGGACCGGCAGCCGGTGCAGTTCCGCCCGGAGTAAGGCCGCGCGGATCTCGTCCATCCGGAAGCTGAACAGCGGGAGGTCGAGGTCGGTCCGCAGCGGCGGCTCGCCGTCCGGGAAGTGCCGCCGCACGCGACCCTCGTACGCGCCGGACAGCACGACGGCTCGCGCGTACAGGTCGCGGTCGTCGGTGAGGAGGAACCCGCCCTCCCCGCTGTTGAGTGACTTGTCCGACTGGGTGCTGAACGCGCCCGCGGCGCCGAACGTGCCGAGCTTGCGGCCGTCCAGCTCGGCGCCGAGCGCCGGCACGGCGTCCTCGAACACCGGCACGCCGACCTCCGCGGCGAAGTCGAGCAGGCCCACCACGTCGGCCGCGAAGCCGCGCATGTGCACGACCATGATCGCCTTGATGTCGGGGGTCCAGCGTCGCCGGAGGCCGGCGAGGTCCAGGTGCAGGTTCTCGTCCACCTCGACGAGGAACGGCCGGCATCCGGCGAGCACGATGGCGCTCGGCGTGGCCACGAAGGTGAACCCGGGGCAGGCGATCAGCGATCCGTGGGGAATTCCCGCCGCCATGATCGCGAGCGCGAGGGCGGTGGTGCCGCTCGACGTCGCGAGCGCGTACGTCGAGCCGAAGTAGCGGGACAGCTCGGTCTCCAGCCGGCCGCACTCGGTGTCCTGCTCGGCGCGCTGGTCGTAGCGGAAGTAGCGGTGGCTGCGGATCGCGTGCAGCGCGGCCGCCTCGTCCTCCGGCTGGACGTACACCGCGCCCTTGTCGTACGTCGGCCACGGTTCCGTCCGCACGGGCGTACCTCCGTCGATGGCCAGGCGGGCGGGCTCGGCGCCGTTGGTGCTCAACGATGCGTCTCCTCGGTTCGCGCGCGACGGGTGGTTTCGATCCCTTCGTATCGTGCACCTGATATGTGGACGACACACTCGTCTGATAGCACCAATGTGAGGCGACATTCGTCTTCTCGTGATCCACTTGCGGCAATAGTTTTGTGTCCTTTTAAGACAATTGAAAATTCACGCAGAATCTGCCGAACGGGGGATATCGACTCCCCCGTTCGGCAGCGTGAAATATCCCGGAGTTCGGCCGCGGAAATACCCGCTACCAGCGGCTCGCGGCCGGGCGCCTGACGCGAGACGTGTTGCGGCCACACCAACTTGGGGCCGAGATCGCCCGTGGCGCGCCGCACGGTGCACGGGTCCGGCCGGTCGTCCACGACTAGTTCGCGACGTTTGTCCGCGTCGTGGTCGAGGCATTCCGCGGTGCACGCGCGGTAGCGGCTCCTGGGCGCCATCAGCGCCACGTACGGCGGGAACTCCCGGCCCGCGTTCGCGTACCGGACCGCGGACCCGGCCGGCGTGTGCCGACGCATACTCGAGGATTCTCGTTGGTCCGGCCGAGCACCCGGTCCCATCGCACGCCCCGAGCTCCGGGAATTTCGCGTGCGTTGCACGAAGCGCGATCCGCCGATCTCCATCCGTGCGACGCCAACCCGGTGTGACACGGACGGGCGCTCGTACGCCTGAGGAAGGGGGGAGTGGTCGCCGTACCCGCGTCCGGCGGCCGCTCCCCTCGATCCGTCCACGACACAACGAGCCTTCGAGGTACTCCGTGACAGCTGCGCAGCCGCCGGCGACCGACCTGTCGGGCGCCGTGCGGGCGGCCCGCGGTGGGAACGAGGAGGCCTTCCGGGTGCTGTACCGGGAGGTCCAGCCCGGGCTGCTGCGGTACCTGCGCGGACTGGTCGGCGAGGACGCCGAGGACCTCGCGTCGGAGGCTTGGCTGCAGATCGCCCGCGACATCCGCTCTTTCCGCGACGAGGGGTCCGGGTTCCGCGGCTGGGCGGTGACCATCGCGCGGCATCGCGCGCTGGACCACATTCGCCGCAAGCAGCGACGGCCGGCTTCGAGCCTGCCCGTGGAGGTGCTCGCCGACCTCCCCGACGAGCAGGACACCGCGGAGCAGGCGATCCGGATCGAGTCGACCAACGCCACCATCGCGCTGATCGCCACGCTGCCGCGGGACCAGGCGGAGGCGGTGCTCCTGCGCGTGGTGGTCGGGCTCGACGCCGAGGCCGCCGCTCGGGTGATGGGCAAGCGGGCGGGCGCGGTGCGGACCGCGGCGTGGCGTGGTCTGCGCAGACTCGCCACCCGGCTGGACCGACCCGCCCGTGGCGAACCGACGCCGGGTGTGGCACGGGCCGTGACGCCGACTGTGACACCGACGGGGCGGCCGGCGCCAGGGGAGTCGAGATGAGCAGCAACCGAGCCCGACACATCGACCGGCACGCCGCCGAGCAGTTGCTCGCGGGCCGGCCGGTGGCCGGCCACGCCACCCGCCCCCTCGCGGCGGCACTGCGCGCGGCGGCCGCACCCACGCACCCGGAGGAACTGGCCGGGGAGCGGGCGATGGTGGCCGCGTTCGCCGATGCCGCTCGGCTCGCCGCCCCCGTACCGGAGACCGGGAGACCGTCCATGCTCAAGTCCGCCCTCGCGAAGATCCTCACCGTCAAGGCCGCCGTCGTCCTGGCCGCCGCCGGCACCGGTGGCGTGGTGCTCGCCTCCACCAGCGGCGCCTTGCCCGGGCCGTGGACCGAGTCGCCCGCCGACCCGCCGGCCGTCACCAGCACCCAGCACCCCGCACCCGGCAAGCCCTCCGACGCCGGCAGGCCCGACGCCCCGGGCAAGGGTCCGTCGCCGTCCATGGCCGGGCTGTGCCGGGCCTACGAGGCGCAGGTGCACGAGAACCCCGGCAAGGCACTCGACAGCCCCGCGTTCACCGCGCTGGTCACGGCCGCGGGCGGCAAGTACGACGTCGACGAGTACTGCGATGCCGTGGCCGCCGGGAGGGACCCCGGCCGCTCCGGCGACCGGCACGGCAAGCCCAGCGACCTGCCCACGCCCGACAAACCCGGCAACGGCTCGGGCAATGACCAGGGCAACGGCCAGGGCAACGACGAAGGCAACGACGAAGGCACCGGCCGGGGCGACGACCACCCGGCCCCGTCCGGCCGGCCCAACGCTCCGGACAGCCCGCCCGCGACCGGCACTCCGACCGCTGTGCCCCACAGCGGCGGCCCCACCCCACCGGTCCCCGGCAGCTGATCCGAGCCGAGTGGGCCGGGCGTGGTTTTCCCCGAACCCGCCCGGCTCACTCACCCGGCCCTCGATGACGCCTGTGTCCATTATGGACCACGGGTGGCGGCTGCGCGGATTCCTCGGCGACGACTGGCAGCTACACCGAGCCCAGCCGCACGCCCGCGCCGGGGACGAGGACCGCGAAGCCGGGTGGAGCCCCGCCCGGGTGCCCGGCTCGGTGCTCGCGGACCTGCTGGCCGCCGGCCGGGTGCCCGACCCCTGCGTCGGCACGCAGAGCCTGCTCTCGAAGTGGGTGCCCCAGCGGACCTCGGTGTGTATCGCACCCGGCCGCACGCCCCCGAACCCGCGCCCGGTGAGCGCGCCTTTCTGGAGTTCGACGGCATCGACCATGCGGGCACCGTCCACCTCGACGGGCAGCGGATCGCCCGGCACGAGGGCATGTTCGTGCCCCTCGTGGTCGACCTGCCTCCCGGAGAGGAACGCGTCCTGCGCTGCCGGCGGGACGGCGTCCCGCCGGCCCGGCGGAGGGTGCGGCTGGACGGCCGGAACGTCGACTCCCGGGTCCTCACCGAGCCGTGAACGCTCGCGCACCGCGGTCGTGACGTCACGGTGGGCACCCTCGCCGGCCCATCGCGCGTCTCTCTCCTCCGGGTGCTCAGCCGGTGACTCAGAGTTTCGGTGCCGCGGGACCGACGCCCCGGCAGCGGGTTCGTGCTGACCCCTCGCCGACCTGGCCCGACCTGGTCTGCGAGGTCCGGAATTCGCACTTGTAACCATCTTCGAACGGCCGAGCGGATCTTTGAACGTTCGGCCAACGTAGTCCGTATTGGGGTGTGCTAGCGGAGTCTGCTCCGGCGGACGCCGCTGTTGTAGGCATGTGCGGCTCCACCGCGATCGGGCTCCCTGCTGCCCGGAGAAGTGGAGGCGCGATCACGAGGGCTTTGTGTGACGACAAGGAGAGTCATGGCCAGCAGGTTCAAGTTAGCCCGCGCGGGTGCGGGAATCACTGGCGCCGCGGCGGTGCTGATGATGGCTGCGGCCGTCCCTGCTTCCGCTGACCCGGTGACCGGTAGGGTCGACGGCGGAGCGCTCGGACTGAACGTCGACGTCGGTGACGGTTTCAAGAACGACCTCTCGACACAGCTGATCGGGCTTACCCTCGAAGACGGCACCAGGCTCGATACGTACTGTGTCGAGATCGAGACCCCTCTCGACCGCGCGGAGCCGCTCGTCGAGAAGGAGTGGGACGACTATCCGGACCAGGCCTCGCCGTTCAACCAGGACCGAGACAAGATCAACTTCATCCTGCTGAACGGCTTCCCACAGCGGAACACCAACCAGCTCGGCAAGGTCCTCACCGACCGCGGCGTCGCGCTCAACGACGGCTCGCTCAGTGTGAAGGAGGCCGTCGCCGGCACGCAGGCCGCGATCTGGCACTTCAGCGACCGGACCGACCTGAACCAGGAGGAGCCGGTACCGGGTGACGCACGTTCGGGCGCCGATGTGCTGGCGCTCTACGAGTTCCTGATCGGCCCGGACAACGTCGGCGTCAGCGACGAGCCGAACGCGGCGCTGCAGATCGATCCGGAGCAGCGGTCGGGTGAGGCCGGCGAGCGCATCGGACCGTTCACGGTGCGAACCAACGGCGCGATCGACGAGCTCGCCACGGCGCTGCCCGACGGCGTCCGGGTCACCGACGCCGAAGGCCGTCAGCTCCGGGCGAACCAGATCGTGGACACCTCGAAGCTGTTCTTCGACGTGCCGGCCGAGACCGCCGCGGGCGCGGCGAGCTTCCGGCTGACCGCGACCACCGCGGTTGCCACCGGCCGGCTGTTCGTCGGTGAGGACAACCTCGAAGAAGGCGAGCGGACCCAGTCACTGATCGTCGCGTCGTCCGAGGATGCGGAGCTGACCGCGACGGCGGACGCCGACTGGGTCGAGGCCGGTGCCGATGAGGACAACGGCGAGGACAACGGTGGCGACAACGGCGAGGACAACGGCGAGGACGACAACGGCGGTGGCGAGGACAACGGCGACGATGTCGACGAGAACCCGGCGCCGCAGGGCAACGACGCGGATGACGACCTGGCCGAGACCGGTGCGTCGATCCTGACCCCGCTGATCATCGGTGGTGTCCTGGTCGCCGCGGGTGCCGGCTCGCTGCTCTTCTTCCGCCGGCGCCGCGCATGATGAACTGACCGCTCGATCACGCTGATCGGTGGCCCGTACCGGAACTCCCGGTACGGGCCACCTTCATTTGTGCCCCCTGCACCGGGCCCGCCGGGAATGCCAGGAAGGACGCCTTCCGGACGCTCGATGCCGTGAAGGACGCCTTCCAGGCATTGATCGAAACCCGCCCACACGGTCACCTTGGCGTGGCATGACCGCCGACTTCGTCCTCGGCGCAGCCCACTCAGCTGACCGGCGACATGTGCGTCTGGGATCCGTCCTGCCAGGCTCGGCGCCACCGGTCCCAGGCCGCCGCCGCGGCGATCGAGATCGTCAGCAGCAACACGGTTCCGGCCACGTCCAGGACGTAGTGATTGCCGGTGGTGATGACGACAGCGACCATCCCGACAGGGAACAGCCAGGCGAGCAGCGCGAGACGCGGATGTGTGCCACGCGCTGCCAACCACGCGGCGTAGGCACACAACCCCGACCATCCGACGTGCATGCTCGGCATCGCCGAGAAGTGGTTCTGACCGTTCGTCAGATCGCGCGAGCCTCCGCCGCCGAACAGGTCGTGCTCGGCCACGATGTCGACGATCCCGGGCAGGGCGAACCGAGGTGGAGACATCGGCAGCAGCCAGAAGATGAGCAACGCCAACGGCGCCATCACAACCAGGGTGCGGCAGACCGCGGGGAACACCTCGACTCGGAAGAACAGCACCCACAGCAACACGGCCGCCAGCGGCAGGTAGTACAGGCGGTAGTACAGCACCGCCGACTGCATCAGCACCGGATTCTCGGCAAGCCACTGGTTGGCCGCCACCTCGATGTCCAGGTTCAGCGAGCGTTCCACGGATTGCAGCGCCTGCGCGTTCGTCGTCGCCGAAGCGACATCCGTTCCCGCCAGGTTGTGCAACCACGAGTACAGCACCAGGCCGACGACCAGACCGGCGAGTTCGGCCACCGGTCGACGCCACCCGCGCTCGGGCAGGCGCCAGCGTCGGGTCCGGTCACCGACATTCATGACGTCGCCACCCTGGCGACACTACTGAGGCTGGCCATCGGCAGGTGGTAGACAACGCAGTTGCGGGGGGAAGGGGGCCCGCGAGAGACCACCCCGGTCCCACACCCGAACCCGGAGGGGTTGCGGCCGAGGGACCACATGAGACGGACACCGGGCACACACACGGCGATGGCCCAGGCGCTCGGTGCGCCTGGGCCATCGCCGTGGGAGCTGGGCTAGAAGATCTCGTAGCCCGGGGTGAGGATCTTGTTCGGGTCGAACTTGCGCTTCGCGGCATCCAGCTGGCCGAACGCGGAACCGAAGTGGCTGCGCCACTCGGCGCCGCTCAGCGGGAATGCGTGGACCGGGTAGAGCGTGCCGCCGGCGCCCTTGATGCGACCGTAGGCCGCCTTGTTGGCGTCCACGAGGCGGTTGGCGTTGGCGATGTCGTCGGTCGTCGGGACGCGGACGAAGTTGAACGCGTAGCACAGGCCGTCCGACGGGAGCCGCATCAGCGGGCTCTTGATCGCGCTCTTCTTGATGGGGGAAAGGATGACCTGACCGAACTGGCCGAGGTCCTCGGGCGGGTTCAGGTTGTCCAGTTCGGTGTTGACGACCGACTCGACCTGGGAGTCACCGACGAACGAGGTGAGCCACGGGTGCGGGAAGAACCACTGGCCGTTCCCCCGCAGCAGCGCCTCCAGCGCCGCGAGGCGGTTGAGGTAGTCGAAGTAGGCCAATGTGGACACCCGCCGGGCGTCCGGGATGTCCGACAGGCCGGCGACCAGCGCGGCGTCGTCCGGCGGGCTGCCGGTGAAGTACTTCACCGCGTCGATCCGGAACGCGAAGCCACCGGACGGCGGTGCCACGATCGCGCCCTGGACCACGTCGAACCGGTTGTCGCCGGAGAGCAGCCGCTGGTCCTTCAGCATCGTGGCGAGATCCGGGTACGTGAGCTGGAAGCGGCGTGCCGACTCGGGCGCGTCGATGAGCTTGATCGTCGCCCGCGTGATGACCCCGACCTGACCCAGGCCCGCGCGCATCGCGTTGAACAGGTCGGCGTTGCTGCTCGACGAGCAGGTGAGCTTCTCGCCCGTGCCGGTCACCACGTCCATCGAGATGACGGTGTCGGCGACCACACCGTGGGTCGAGGTGGTGGAGCCGACGCCGCCGGCGACGATCGTGCCACCGACGGACAGTTCGATGTAGTCGGTCAGCACCGGCGGGGTCTTGCCCTGCGCCAGGGTCGCCCGGAGCACGTCGCTCCACTTCGCACCCGCGTCCACGACCACGCGGTCGCCGTCGATGGCGCCGATGGTGTTCAGCGCGGAGATGTCGGCCACGACCCCGTTCTCCACCTCGGACCGGCCGAACACCGAGTGGCTCTGTCCCTGGGGAGCGAACTTGCGGCCGCGGTCCTTGGCCCAGTTGATGATGGCGGCGATGTCGTTGTCGGAGCCGGGAATCAGCACGCCCTCGGGCCGATTGTGCACGATGTGGCCGAAGTCCTCCGCGGCGGCGTCGCGGGCCGCCCGGTCGGTCTTGAACTCACCGTCGAGCGGGGGCGGGGGTTCGTCCTCCTTCGGCTTGGCGGCGATGGCACCTCTCGTCGCCACAGCCGCAGCGCCAGCCGCTGATGCGGCAAGACCGGCGATCAACACGGCTCGACGATTGGCCTTCATACGGATTCTCCTCTGCGTGCGGTCAGGGGCGCGCCGTCGAATTGGCACCATTCTCAGATACGGACATGATCAACGATCCGGTTCAGACTAGGGGCGATAACACCCGATTCGTGACCAACAAATGCGTCCGTGCCGGGTCGACCGGACGCGGGGTCCCCCGTGCGGGTGAGCCGGCGCTCGATCTCCTACGTTTGCAGGAGGCCAGATTCGCGCTGGTCAGGCACAGTGCTGCAGGTGAGAGCCCGCCGATCACCCCGGTCGCATGATCGCGCGCGGGACCGCACGTGATCATCGCGGGGCTGGTCGCCATCACGGTCGTGGGCCCCAGCCTCGTCGTCCACGGCGTGATCTGGTTGGCGCGCAAGCGGTTGCGACCGGCTCCCGCGCGGCCCGTGGATCCCGAGACGGCCGGGGTCGCGATCCTGATCGTCGCGCACGACGACGAGGACCGCGTCCTCGACGCACTCGACGCCGCCCGTGACGCGGTGCCGGCGGCGAACGTCCACCTCGTCTCCAACGGCTCCACGGACGGCACCGCCGAGCTCGCGCACCGGCTCGGCGCCGAGGTCGTCGAGACGCTCGGCACGCTCACCACGGCCGGGGCCATGGCGGCGGGCGTGCGGGCATTCCGGCTGCTCGACCGCTTCTCCTACGTGCTCGTGCTCGACGTGGACACCCGGCTCCCGCCCGGCCACCTCGAACGGGCACTCCCCCTGTTCGCCGACCCGGGCGTCGCCGCGGTGGACGCCCGGGTCGCGCCCGACTGGCTGCCGCCACGCCGGATCCTCGCCGCCTACCGGGGTCGCCGCCACGTCCTGACCCAGTCATTCGGCCGCGGGCCCGGCGGTCTGCCGGCCGCCGTGACCCGCGGGCTGCCCAGCGTCGGCCGGATCTACCGGACCGGCGTGCTCGCCGAGCTCGAGCTGGACCCACCCGGCCTCGTCGAGCTGGACCTGGACCTGACGCTGCAGCTGTACCGCCGGCGCCTGGGCCGGGTGGCGCTGTGCCCCGGGCCGCCCGCGGTCATGGCGACATCGGTGCGGCTGCGTGAGCACTGCCGGCTCACCCGCCGCGGGATCGCCGGGCTCTGGCGGGCGGCACGGCGCGGGCGTACCGGGGTCGCGTTGGCCAGCCAGCTCGTCGAGCTGGTCGCCGCGGCCGCGGTCGTGGCGCTGGTGCCGATCGCGGTCGCGGTGCTCGCGCTGCCCGTGGACTGGGTGCCGCGCTGGGTGCCGCGCTCGGTCGTCGCCCCGCTGGAGCCGGCGCTCGGCCTCGTGCTCGCCGACTACCTGCTGACCGTGGCCGCCGCGCTCGCCGCCCGGCAGCCGCGCTACCTCCTCGCGGGGCTGCTGTTCCCGCTGCTGCGTGTGGTGGACGCGGTCATCGTGCTTCGGGCGTCGGCCAACCGGCATCCGGTGACCGTGGTGCGACCGCGCGCGAAGGCCCCGCGCGTACGGCGGCCGCGCCGCTGGTCAGTGGTGGCCGGCTGGGTGCTCTGGGGCACCGCGGCCGTCGCGGCGGTCGTCCGGGTCGTGCGGGCGATCCCGACCATGCCCGGCGCGCCGGGCGAGGTCACGCTGGCCGAGGCCGGCTACGCGCGCTTCGCCGGCATCGGCGCCGGAATCCCTGCGCTCCCCGACCCGCTGGCCGCCACGGACCTGCAACTCGCCGCGTACTCGTGGCTGACCGACCCGTTCGGCCGGCACGGCAGCGTGCTGGCCGGTGCCCGCGAGCTGTCCGTGGTCGCGGTCGTCGTGCTGCTCGCCGCGCTGCTCCTGCTCACCCTCGCGTTGCGGCTGCACCCGCTGGTGAGCGCGGCCGTGGTCGCCGTGCTGGCCGCCGCCGGGCCGGCCGTCTCGGTGTTCGGCCAGCTGGGGCCCGGGCTCGTCGCCGCGGCGTGGCTCGGGCTGGCCGCCGTCGGCGCGGTCCGGGTCG
>NZ_JBOHGB010000081.1:0-31218 GCF_050699935.1 Actinophytocola sp. | reverse complement strand
GTCTCGGCGTCCGCGAGTGCCTGCTCCGCCTCGGCGAACTCGGCCGCCGCGGCCCGCTCGGCCTCCTCGGCCGCCGCCGCGGCGGCGCGCAGCCGCTCCAGCCGGTCGGTCAGCGCGGCCGACCGGGCATGCGCCTCGCGCCAGCGCGACAGCTCGGTGTGCTCCGGCAGCTCGACGCGGGCGGCCTCGGCCTCTGCCTCCCGCTTCTCGGCGGCCGCCCGCTCCTCGGCGCGGCGCCCGACCTCCTCGTCGGCGGCGGCGAGGCGGGAGGACAGGTCGACCACGTCACCGGGCCTGCGCAGGGCCCGCAGGTCGGCCAGCTGCGCGTCCACCTGCTTGGCCGCCTCGTGCGCGTCGTTCCACCTCACCCGCAGCGCGGCCATCTCCTCGACCGCCGAGTCCACTGTGGACACCAAACCCTCGAGGTCGGCGACCCGGCGGGTGGCCGACGCGATCACCTCGTCGGTGACCGTGCCCAGCTCGGCGAGCCGCTTCTCGGCCATCTCGAGCTTGCCCTTCGCGAGTTGCTGGCGCTCCCTGGCCCGCTTGCCGACGTCCTCGTAGACGGCGTAGGCGAGCAGCGCGATCAGCAGGTCCTGCCGGTCGCCGGGCTTGGCCTGCAGGAACTCCGCGAACCGGCCCTGCGGCAGCACGACGCACTGGGTGAACTGCTCGTAGCCGATGCCGAGCAGCTCGCTCACCGCGCCGGTGACCCGGTCGCCCTCGGCCTCCGCGCGGACCACGGCCTCGAGGATCTTCGCGAGATCGGCGTCGGGCGGGACGCTCTCGTCGAGCCGGTCCAGCCGCGCCTCCTTGGTGTGCACGTTGCCGCGCGCGTCGCGGCGCAGCTGCCGGGCCGCCGCGTACCGCCCGCCGGCCGCCTCGAACACCAGGCAGACCCGGCCCTCGTTGACCGAGGGCGCGAGCGCGTTGCGGATCACGTTTCCCTTGCCCCACCGCGGAACCGTGCCGTACAGCGCGAAGCACAGCGCGTCGATCACCGTCGACTTGCCGGACCCGGTCGGCCCGGTCAGCACGAAGAAGTCCACATCGGACAGCTGGACGTCGGTGTGCTCCCGGTAGCTGCCGAAGCCCTCGAACACCAGGCGCAGCGGGCGCATCTACCGTCCTCCCGTGGTCTCTGTGTTGGATGGTTCGCTCCGCTCAGTCGCTAGAACGCCGCCTTCCCTCCTCACGTGCTCGGCGCTCGTTCCTCGCGCCTGCGCGCGCTCGCCGGAGCGACGCTTGCGGAGCGACCCTGTCTCAGTCCAGGCGGCGTGCGCTCCTTCGCTCCCGCTCACGTCGTCGAGCAGCTCGGCGAACATCGTGCCGAGCCGCGGGTCCTCGATCTCCTTCTCCGCCAGGAAGTCCGCGAACAGGTCGGTCGGCGAGCGGCCGATCCGGGTGCGCACCGCGCCGCCGCCGTCCACCCGCGCGCGGAACTTCTCGTCGATCTGGACCTCGAGCGTGTTCGGCAGCTTCTCCCGGACCAGGTCGGCGAGCCCGGCGCTCGCCTTCTGGGTGAGCACCACGCGCAGGAACGCGTCCCCCGCCTCCTCGCCGGCGGCCACGACCTCGTCGAGCGTGCCGCGCAACGTGGCGAGCGGGCGGCCGCCCGTGAGCGGCACCGGGCGGATCTTCGCGCGGCTGTCCGGGGTGGCGTGCACGATCAGCGCCACCGGCTCGTTGGCCTCCTCGCCGAAGTCGAGCGCGATCGGCGAGCCGGAGTAGGCGATCGGGCACGGGCCGCCGATCTGCTGATAGCGGTGCAGGTGGCCGAGCGCGGCGTAGTGGGTGCTCGGCGGGAACGTGTCGGGCGGCACCTCGTAGCCGAGCAGGGTCTGCACCGCGCGCTCGCCGCCGCCCCACCGGCCGCCCAGCAGCGTGGCGTGCGTGGCGACGAGGTTGACGGTGTCGCCGGTGAAACCCTGGCACAGCACGTCGATGATCGCCTTGACGCGGTTGGCGTAGTCCTGGTTGTGCCGCCCGGGGTCGTGCAGCAGCACCTCGGCCGCGCGCACGGCGACGCGGTGGGACAGGAACGGCAGCGCGGCGACGACCGCCCGCTCACCGGAGCGGGTGTCGAGGGTGAGCGTGCCGCCCGAGTCCGGGCGGCGCGGCGTGCCGATCACGTGGATCCCCAGCTCGCCGAGGACCGGGGCGTAGACCTCCTGCACGAGCCGCTGGTTGTCGTGGTTGCCGGCGAGCGCGACCACCTGCCGGCCGTCCGCACCGGCGCCACCGCGCAGTGCCATCAGCGTCTTCATCACCAGCGACTGCGCCTGCGGGGTCGGCGCGGACGTCTCGAACAGGTCGCCGGCCACGACCACCAGGTCGACGTCCTCCTCCCCGGCGATCCGGACCAGGTCGGCGAGCACGGCGCGCTGCTCGTCGAGGCGGGGCTGGTTCTTGAGCACCTTGCCCACGTGCCAGTCGGCCGTGTGCAGGATTCTCATACCCGCCTCCCCGGAATTTCAAAGTGTTGGTCACGCTGGGAGATGACACTCCGGTTGGTCACGTACTTGTGGCTGGGTCGCGTCCCGTTCCCCTTGGGTGCGGTTGGGGAGCGCTCGGCCTTTTCATAGAACCCTTTCTAGAACGGTGGTGGGTCGTCGTCGGGGATGCCGGCGAACGGGTCGGCGGGTGCGGCCGGACCGGTGTCGACCCCGGTCCACGCACCCTTCTCCGCCGGGCGGGTGGCCCATGCCGGGAACGGGAACTCGATCGCGAGCGGCACCGGGATGTCCGGCTGCGACACGAACATCGTGCCGGGCTTCGCGATCGTCGCCCGCTGCCGCTGGGCCGGCGGCAGGTAGCCGTACTCGGGCCGGGACGCCTCGGCCGGGTCGAGCCGGCCGGCCACCCGGATCGAGCAGTTCGCCACGATCCGCCGCTCGACCTCGCTCGCCGTCTGCTGCGCGCCGATGAGGATCACGCCGAGCGAGCGGCCGCGCTCGGCGACGTCGAGCAGGATCTGCTTGATCGGGCTGTCGCCCTCGCGCGGCGCGTACTTGTTGAGCTCGTCGAGGACGATGAACATCAGCGGGCGCGCGGTGCCCTGCTCCTCCTTGCGGCGGAACTCCTGGCGCAGCGACACGCCGACCACGAACCGCTGCGCACGGTCGGGCAGGTTGTGCAGGTCGACGACCGTCACCTGGGCCTCGCCGGTGGTCAGCGAGCGGTTGCCCCGGTCCTTGAGGTCGGCGCGGATGATCGTCGACAGTGGACGGACCGCCGAGCGCAGCCGCCGCAGGAAGGCGTTGACGCTGCCGGTGGAGGTGCTGCCGGCCACCCAGTCGCGGCGGGTCTCCTCGTCGAGCAGCTCGTCCTCGATCAGCCCGACCAGCTGCTCGAAGCTGCGCAGCGGCCCGCCGCGGCCGGGGTCGACATCGGCGATCTGGACGGCGCCGTCCGCGCCGACCTTGCCGTGGTCGCGCTTGAGCCGGACGGCCACCTGGCCGATCAGCATCGTGTACTGGCTGCGCTCGTCCTCGCCGTCGGCGAACACGAACGGCATGAGCTCCTGCGCGCAGAACTCCGCGAGCGTCCAGTAGAACGGGCTCACCGCCCGGTCGCGGGCGCGCACGTCCGGGGTGCCGCTGGGGTCGCCGGGCCGCGGCGGGGCGAAGACCTGGACGTTGTGGAACGACGACGCGGGCAGGCCGAGCAGCCCGTACCGGGCCCGCTGCTCGTCGGTCAGCCGGGAGTTCGCGTAGTCGAGGAAGAGCAGGTCCTCGCCCTTCACGCTGAAGACCAGCGCCTTCGTGTTGTGCGCCTCGCCTTGCAGGACGCCACTGGTGAACATCGAGTGCAGCAGGAACGTGGCGAACGACGTCTTGGTCGCGATGCCGGACACGCCGGAGATCGACACGTGGCCGCCGCGGGTGCCGTCCACGAACTCGAAGTTGAGGAACACCGGCTGGCCGTCACGACCGAGCCCGACGGGCAGCTTGGCGCCGGCCATCGTGTCGAAGTACAGCGCCGAGTCCCGCTCGTCGCCGGTGGCCCGGGCGACCTCGGTGCCGGGGCGCGGTGGGACGTAGACCTCGGGCTCGACCCGGGTGACCGTGACCTCGGCGACCTCGCTGACCTCGGCCGGCAGCGCGCCGTCCCGGATGAGGAAGACGTCGGAGGCGAACCGGGCGCCCTCGTGACCGGCCTCGACGCCGGTGACCACGCCCGCGATCCGCACCTCGGTGCCGTCCGGCAGCTTGCGTCGCGTCACCACCACGTCGTCGAGCTGGAGGAACTGGTCGGCCGCGACGCCGACGGAGAACTCGAGGGGGCTCGCCGCCACAGTGCCGACCACGAGCCCCACCGGCACCTGCCCGGCGGACAGGGCACCGTTGGGGGACGGACTCGGCTCGGCCACACACGCTCCTCGATCGCGGAGCCTGCAGTCTAAGTCCGGCGCCGGACAACACCCGGCAACCACACCGAGCCGCGTCATCCCAGACCGCGAGTCCAACACCCCGGACCCGCGAGTCCAACATTCGGGACGCCCGGAACGTTGGACTCACCGGTCCGGAAGGTTGGACTCGCGAGTCCGGGAGGGGGGCTCGCGGGTTACTTGCGGGCGGCCAGGCGGGCCTGGACCTCGGGTCGGCGCAGGGGCGGGAGCTTCGTGGGCGGTTGCTTGCGCGGGGGGAGCTCCGCCAGCAGCCGGGTGGTCGCCGCGGCGACGGTGGCCACCGCCTCCTCGAACGGCTCACGGGTCTTGTCCGTCACCGACTGGACCCCGCTCACCTTGCGCACGTACTGCCGCGCCGCCGCCTCGATCTCCTCGGGCGTCGCGGCCGGCTCCAGGCCTCGCAGAGCGGTGATGTTTCGGCACATGCGCCCGAGCCTACGTCGCCCCACGCCACACCGCGCCGCCCCGAGCCACACCGGCCACACCGGTCACGGACACCGTCACCGCAGCGCCAGCTCGTCGACCACGTCCGTCAGCTTCCGCCGCCGGGAGAACACCGCGCGCTGCCGGTCCGCGCCGGTGCCCACCGACCGCAGCGACGCCAGCCCCGCCTCGACGAACGCCGCGTCGGGCCCCAACGCGGGCCGGAGCAGCCCGACCAGGTCGGCGAGCTGATCGTGCAGCGGGGCCGGCGCACCGGTGACCGGGTGCAGGCACTCGCCCCGCAGTCCGTGGCGCGACGCGCGCCAGAGGTTGGCCCGCAACACCGCGTACGGCACGTCCTGGGCCGGCACGCCGACGGAGATCCGATCGACCGCGTGCTCGACGAGTCCACGCACCAGGATCGCGAGCAGCGCCGCGTCCGAGGCCGAGGCCGCCACGTCGCAGACCCGGAACTCGAGTGTCGGCTGGTGCTCGGAGAGCCGGATGTCCCAGTAGACCATGCCCTTGTCCAGGATCGCCCCCGAGCGCAGCAGAGCGTCCACAGTGGACTCGTACTCGTCCAGCGAGGCGAACACCGGTGGCGGGCCCGCCGACGGCCAGCGCGACCAGGTCTGGTACCGCCAGCTCGCGTACCCGGTGTCGAACCCGTCGAACGGCGAGTTCGCCGTCACCGTGAGCAGCACCGGCAGCCACGGCCGCGCGTGGTTGACGACCTGCACGGCCAGCGCCCGGTCCGGCAGGTCGACGTGCACGTGACAGCCGCACGTGGCGCCCGCGCGGGCCGTCGCGCCGTAGAGCCGGGCCATCCGCTGGTAGCGCGGCTTGGGCGTGATCCCCGGCCGGTCCTCCTCCGGCAGCACGGGGCACCCGCTCGGCAGCAGCCGCAGGCCGCGCTCCCGCGCGGACGAGGCCAGCGAGCCGCGCAGCGTGGTCAGCTGGTCGAGGATCTCGTCGGGCGTGCGGCAGACGTCGGTGGCCGACTCGACCTGGCACAGCGTCAGCTCGGTCTCCAAGGCCCCCGCCTGCTCACGCGCCGAGCCGACGACCTCGGGACCGTGGCCGGACAGCTGGCCGTCCGCGTCCACGAGCAGGAACTCCTCCTCCACACCAACCAAGCGCGGCACCAACGTCACCTACCCGTCGACCAGGCCCGACAAACACGTTCGGTACACCTGGCCGACCCGTGCTGACGGAAAGTCGCGAAGTCCGCAGCAGAACTCGAAAGTTTCCACCGAGATGGCCGATTGCCTCGATCCACACCGGAACTCACGCTGAGAACGGTCCGGTCCCCCTGCAGCCGGACGTCCCGGATCCGTGTGGAGGCAGCCCATGCGTCTCGTCCGCTCCGCCCTGCTCGCTTTCTTACTCGCCGCCCTGACCGCCGGCTTGGCCCTCGTCGGCCTGTCGCCGGCCCAGGCGGCCGCCGGCCCGTACACCGCGCTCGGCGACTCGTACTCCTCCGGCGTCGGCACCCGCACCTACTACCCCGACTCCGGCTCCTGCTACCGCTCGCCGCGGGCCTACCCGGTGCTCGTCGCCCAGCGTCTCGGCGCGCCGCTCACCTTCGCCGCCTGCTCCGGCGCCCGCGTGCCGGACGTCCTCAACCAGCTCGGCAGCCTCAACGCGAGCACCGAGTACGTCACGGTGTCGGTCGGCGGCAACGACGCCGGGTTCGCCGACGTGATCACGCAGTGCGCGCTGCCCTGGCCATGGACCTGCACCGCGGACATCGACAACGCCAACAACTACATCCGCAACACGCTGCCCGGGGCGCTCGACAACCTCTACACCCGCATCCGCGACCGCGCGCCGAACGCACGGGTCGCGGTCGTCGGCTATCCGCGGCTGTTCAACGGCGAGGCGTGCAACGCGCTCGCGCGGATCAGCCGGGCCGAGCAGACCGCGCTGAACCAGACGGCCGACCTGCTGGCCACGACGATCGCCGGCCGAGCCGCCGCACACGGCTTCGGTTTCGTCGACGTGCGCGGGGCATTCACCGGCCACGCGGTGTGCGACGACGCCGAGTGGATCAACGGCCTGTCCAACCCGATCATGGAGTCCTACCACCCCAAGGCCGTCGGCCAGTCCTCCGGGTACGCCCCGGCGGTGCAGAGCCGGCTGAGCTCGCTGACCGTCGACCGGCAGGCCCCACCGCGGTCGGTGTGACCAACGTTCACGTCACGAGGTGATTTCCGCTCCTGCGCTGGGAATTCGGGTTTGGAGGTGCGAGGATCGGGGTACGGTCGGCCGTGGGTCGGCCGGCCCTGCGACAGCCCACCGCGGGAGGGCCACCGTGGCCAAGCACAAACTGACCGCCGATGTCCGCGAAAGTGTCCACGAAGAACTGAGAACGGGCAATCCCGCACCGATGCGGCAGCGCCCGTCACCGCGACCCGGTGATCGCCTGCGCAGGGCGGTCGAGGCGGCGCTCGCCGAGCTGGCCGCGACCGCCAGCCCCGACGACCCGACCCGCCACCGGCTCGACGACCTGCTGGTGGGCGGCCTGGCGTGGGCGGCGGCCACCGGCGACACCTGCCGCCTCGAGACCGCAGTGCACGACGTGCGCACCGCACGCGTCCGGCTCGGCGCGGACGACCCCGACGGGGCCCGGACCGCCCTGCTCGCCGCCCGGGACGGTCTCGGCCGCCCACTGCCGAGCCGGCGCGACGGGCGCTGACCCGGTCGCGAATGGACGCTGCGCTCCGCGCGCTCGCCGCCGCGCACGGTGTCGCCACGTGGTACGAGGACACCGAACGCCGCCGGATCGACGTCGCCGACGACGTCGTGGTCGCGGTACTCGCCGAGCTCGGCGTCGACGCCGGCACACCCGCGACCGTCGCGGCCGGGCTGTCCGACGCCATCGCCCGGCGCGGCCGCGTGAGCGCGCCCGACCCGCTGGTGGTGCGTGCCGGGGAGACGCCCACGATCGGTGCGCCGGGCGAGCTGCGCCTGGAGGACGGCACGACCCGGCACGTAGGCCACCACCTACCCGACGACCTGCCGCTGGGCTGGCACACGCTGGCCATCGAGGATCGGCGGACCACCGTCGTGGTGACGCCGTCGACGCTGCCGCCGGTGCCGGCGGCGTGGGGCTGGATGGTGCAGCTCTACGCGCTGCACTCGGCCGGTTCGTGGGGCATCGGCGACCTCGCCGACCTGCGCACGTTGGTCCGCGGCTCGGCGGAGCTCGGCGCGGGCGTGGTGCTGGTCAACCCCGTGCAGGCGATCACCCCGGTTCCGCCGGTCCAGCGCTCGCCGTACTCGCCCTCGAGCCGCCGCTTCGCCAACCCGCTGTACCTGCGGATCACCGACACCGAGGCGTTCCGCGCGGCCGCCCCGCAGGTGCGGGCGGAGGTCGAGGCACTCGCCCCGCCGACCGGCGCCGAACCGACCGACGGTTTGATCGACTATGACGCCGTCTGGTCGGCGAAGCTGGCCGCGCTGGAGCTGCTGTGGCGGCGCTCCCCGCCGCTGCCGTCTCCGCCGGACGACCCGGACCTGACCGACTTCGCCACGTTCTGCGCGCTCGCCGAGCGGCACGGCCCGGACTGGCGGAAGTGGCCGGCCGAGCTGCGCCATCCGCGCGCCGCCGCGGTCGACGCCGCGCGGCGGGACGACCCGCGCATCGCCTTCCACGCGTGGCTGCAGCGGCTGTGCGCCGAGCAGCTCGCCGAGGTCCGGGCCGCGGCCGCGGGGATGCCGGTCGGGATCGTGCACGACCTGCCCGTCGGCGTGGACCCGGCCGGCGCGGACGCGTGGGCGCTCCAGGACGTGCTGGCCTCGGACGTCACGGTCGGCGCGCCGCCGGACGCGTTCAGCCAGCGGGGCCAGGACTGGAACCTGCCACCGTGGCGACCGGACAAGCTGGCCGCCGCCGGGTACGCCCCGTTCCGGAACGTCATCCGCGGCGTGCTCGCCCATGCCGACGGCATCCGGGTCGACCACGTGATGGGCCTGTGGCGGTTGTGGTGGATTCCGCCGGGCCGCCCGCCGAGCGAGGGCACCTACGTCCACTACGACGCGAACGCGCTGCTCGGCGTGCTCGCCCTGGAGGCGCACCGGGCGTCGGCGATCGTGGTCGGCGAGGACCTCGGCACGGTGCCCGACGAGGTGCGCACGACCCTTCGCGAGCGCGGCGTGCTGGGCTCGGCCGTGCTGTGGTTCGAGCGCGACGAGGACACGCCGGGTGAGCCGCTGCGCCCGCCCGCCCGCTGGCCGGCCGGGGCGATGGCGAGCATCTCCACCCACGACCTGCCCACGACGGCCGGTTTCCTGCGCGGCGAGCACGTGCGGGTGCGCGCCGAGCTCGGCCTGCTCGCCGACCCGGAGGCGCAGCGGGCGCGGGCGGCGGCCGACCGGGCGGAGCTGCTGACCGAGCTGTCGGCGCACGGCCTGCTCCCGCCCGACGCGACCGAGGAGAACCTCGTCGTCGCCCTCCACCGGCTGCTGGCCACGGCCGCGAGCACGCTGCTGCTGACCTCGCCGCAGGACGCGCTCGGCGAGCCGCGCCAGCCGAACCTGCCCGGCACCGTCGACGAGTACCCCAACTGGCGGATCCCGCTTCCGGTGCCGGTGGACGAGCTCCTGGCACACCCCGTGGTCCGCCGCGCCGTGGCGGCGCTGCGCGCTGCCCGACCCGGGGCGGCCGCGCCACGGTCGGACCGCCCGGCCGGGCCCGCGACCTGAGTCCCGACGCCGTCACCACACGTCACGAGACGTTGATCACTTCTCCGCGGCCGGTGCGGCGCATGGCGCGCGCCGTCGGTCAGAAGGGCCGTTCGACCCTGCAACGGAAAGTGAGACAGACCAGTGCGCATTCGACGTGTGGTGTTCGCCGCCGCGGTGGCGGCGATCGGACTGGGCCTCTCGGCCTGCGACAGCGAGGAGGACCCGAAGGCCGCGGACTCGACGACGGAGTCCACGTCCGAGGCGCCGGCCTCGTCGGAGACCAGCGAGAGCGACGCCGGCGACCCCGCGCCGGCCGGGGAGGCCACGGCACCGGGAACGGAGCTGAAGTTCGGCGACCCGGCCGTCCTGCCGTTCGAGTACGGAGACAGCACGGGCACGATCGGGCTCACCGTGACGGCCGTCGAGGCCGGTGCGGAGGCCGACCTCGCGGACTTCGGCGAGGACGCGAAGGGCCTCACGCCGTACTTCATCCGCCTCTCCGTCGAGAACGTCGGCGGCACCGACCTGGCCCACACCTCGGTGGGTGTCGACGGCGTGCTGGAGGACGGCGCCAGCACCGGCGTCGTGCTGGTCGGCGAGGTCGCCCAGTGCGCGAACGAGAGCGCTCCGTCGGACTTCACCACCGCGGGCGCCACGTACGAGACGTGCGTGCTCTCGGCCTCGCCGGGTTCGCCGGTCACCGCCGTCGAGTTCAACCAGGGCGACGGCTACGCGGACGATCCGGTCACCTGGAGCGAGTGAGCCGGGCTTGACCCCGGGACGAGCCGGGTCACCGACGATCCCCCGATCGAGCGGTCCGCGGCCGGGCCCTCGGTTGGGGGTGAGCTCTGTCGGTGGGGACCTCTACCGTTGTTCTTCCAGATGGTCCCCAGCCCCACCGAGGAGCACCCGTGCAGGCCTGGCCCGGAAATCCGTACCCGCTCGGCGCCACCTACGACGGTGCCGGCACCAACTTCGCGCTGTTCTCCGAGGCGGCCGAGCGGGTCGAGCTGTGCCTGTTCGACGCCGGCGATGATGGCACCGGATCCGAGACCCGGGTCCGGCTCCCGGAGGTCGACGGCTTCGTGTGGCACGGCTACCTGCCGGGCATCACGCCGGGCCAGCAGTACGGCTTCCGCGTGCACGGACCGCACGACCCCCGCGGCGGGCCGCGCTGCAACCCCGCCAAGCTGCTGCTCGACCCGTACGCCAAGGCGACCACCGGCGCGGTCGACTGGGACGAGTCGGTGTTCGGCTACCCGTTCGGCCGCCCGGACGAGCGCAACGACACCGACTCGGCGGGGCACACGATCCGCGCCGTGGTGATCAATCCGTTCTTCGACTGGGCCAACGACCGCCCGCCCGGCACGCCGTACAACGAGTCGGTCATCTACGAGGCGCACGTGCGCGGGCTCACCAGGTCCCACCCGCGGATCCCCGAACAGCAGCGCGGCACGTACTCGGGCCTGGCCCACCCCGTGATGATCGACTACCTGGTCGACCTCGGCGTCACGGCCGTCGAGCTGATGCCGGTGCACCAGTTCCTGCACGACCACGGGCTGCTCGAACGCGGCCTGCGCAACTACTGGGGCTACAACACGATCGCCTACCTCGCTCCGCACGACGGGTACGCCTCGGCGAACGCGATGCCGGGCAGCCAGGTGCCGGAGTTCAAGGCGATGGTGCGCGCGCTGCACGAGGCCGGCATCGAGGTCATCCTCGACGTCGTCTACAACCACACCGCGGAGGGCAACCACCTCGGCCCGACGCTGTCCATGCGCGGCATCGACAACGAGGCGTACTACCGCCTGGTGGCCGACGACAAGCGGTACTACATGGACTACACCGGCACCGGCAACTCGCTGAACGTGCGCAGCCCGCACACCCTGCAGCTGATCATGGACTCGCTGCGGTACTGGGTCACCGAGATGCGCGTCGACGGGTTCCGCTTCGACCTCGCGGCCACGCTCGCGCGCGAGTTCTACGACGTCGACCGGCTGTCCACGTTCTTCGACCTGGTGCAGCAGGACCCGGTGATCAGCCAGGTCAAGCTCATCGCCGAGCCGTGGGACGTCGGCCCGGGCGGCTACCAGGTCGGCAACTTCCCTCCACTGTGGACGGAGTGGAACGGTAAGTACCGGGACACCGTGCGCGACTTCTGGCGCGGCGAGCCGGCCACGCTCGGCGAGTTCGCGTCCCGCATCACCGGCTCCTCGGACCTCTACCAGGAGGACGGCCGCCGGCCCTACGCGTCGATCAACTTCGTCACCGCGCACGACGGCTTCACGCTGGCGGACCTGGTGTCCTACAACGAGAAGCACAACGAGGCCAACGGGGAGGGCAACCGCGACGGCGCCGACGACAACCGGTCGTGGAACTGCGGAGCCGAGGGCCCAACCGACGACGAGAAGATCAACGACCTGCGGGCGCGGCAACGCCGGAACCTGCTCGCCACGCTGCTGTTCTCGCAGGGCGTGCCGATGCTGCTGCACGGCGACGAGCTCGGACGCACCCAGCGGGGCAACAACAACGGCTACTGCCAGGACAACGAGCTGTCGTGGGTCGACTGGTCGCTGGCCGAACGCAACGCCGACCTGCTCGACTTCACCGGTGCCCTCATCGAGATGCGGCACAACCACCCGGTGTTCCGCAGACGCCGGTTCTTCGCCGGCCGGCCGATCCGCCGGGGCGACGAGCTGCGTGACATCGCCTGGTTCACCCCGTCCGGCGAGGAGATGTCCGAGCAGTACTGGGAGTCCGGGTTCGGCCGCTCGATCGTGGTGTTCCTCAACGGCGACGCCATCGGTGACCTCGACCGGCGCGGCGAGCGCGTACGCGACGACTCGTTCCTGTTGTGCTTCAACGCGCACCACGACGACATCGACATGACCGTGCCGGGCACGGGCTACGGCACGGAGTGGACCGTGGTCGTCGACACCGCCACGGGCGAGGTGTTCGCCGAGTCCGGCGGCGGGCTGGTGGTCGGCGTGGTGGCCGGCGACCACCCGACCGACGCGCGCACCGTGCGGGCGACCGGCACGATCAGCGTCGCGTCGCGCTCGCTGCTGATCCTCCAACGCACCGGGACGCCCGGGTGAGCGAGAGCGACGCAGCGTCCGCGGTCTGGACTGACGAACGCACGCACGCACACCAGCGCCGAGCACGAGAGGAGGAAAGACCACGGACAGCGCAGAAGCGAACCATCCAACACCGCGAGCAAGAGCGACACAGCGCCCGCCGTCTGGACTGACGAACGCACGCACACCAGCACCGAGCACGTGAAGAGGGAAGACGACGAGTAGCGCAGGAGCGAAGCGAACCATGAGCACAGCGAGCGAGAGCGACGCAGCGTCCGCCGTGTGGGTGCCGAGTTCCACGTACCGGGTGCAGGTGCGGCCCGGCTTCGACCTGTCCGACACCGCCGCGCTGGTTCCCTACCTCGACCGGCTCGGCGTCGGCGCGGTGTACACGTCCCCGCTGCTGACCGCGGCCCCCGGCTCGACGCACGGGTACGACGTGGTCGACCCCACCCGCGTCAGTCCGGAGCTCGGCGGCGAACAGGCGCGCCGCCGGTTGGTGGCCGCCGTGCGCGAGGTCGGGCTGGGACTCGTCGTCGACCTCGTGCCCAACCACATGTCGGTCGAGGTCCCGGCGGCCAATCCGTGGTGGTGGGACGTGCTCGCCCGCGGCCGGGAGTCGCGGTACGCGGCGTACTTCGACATCGACTTCGCGCGCGGGCCGATCCTGCTGCCGGTGCTCGGCGACGGTGACGGAGGCGCGCTGGAGGTCCGTGACGGGAAGCTCGCTTACCACGACCACGAGTTCCCGCTGGCGCCCCGTACCGAGCGCGGTACGCCGGACGAGGTCCACGAGCGGCAGCACTACCGGCTCGTGCACTGGCGGCGCGGCGACACGGAGCTCACCTACCGCCGCTTCTTCGACATCACCTCGCTCGCGGCCGTCCGCGTCGAGGACCCGGCCGTGTTCGAGGCGACGCACGCGGAGGTGCTGCGCTGGGTCGAGGCGGGCGAGGTCGACGGGCTGCGCATCGACCACCCGGACGGCCTGCGCGACCCCGGCGGCTACTTCCGGCGGCTGCGCTCGCGGGCCGGCTGCTGGCTCGTCGTCGAGAAGATCCTCGCGGCGGGCGAGTCGCTGCCGGCGTCCTGGCCGGTGCACGGCACCACGGGGTACGACGCGCTGCGCCAGGTGTGCGGGGTGTTCGTCGACCCGGCCGGCGAGCCCGCGCTCACCGAGCTGGCCGCCACCCCGCCGTTCGGTGTGGTGCGGGCCCGCTGCCGGCGGCTCGTCACGGAACGCTCGCTGGTGGCGGAGATGTGCCGAATCGCCGCGCTGGTACCGGGCGTCCCGGTGGAGGCCGCGCGGGAGGCGGTCGCCGAGCTGATGGTCGCCTTCCCCGTCTACCGCTCCTACCTCCCGGAGGGCCTCGCGCACTGGAGCGCCGCGGTCGACCGGGCGCGCGCCGCCCGTCCCGACCTCGCCGACGTGCTGTCTACAGTGGACCATGCGGTGCGCGAGGATCCGCACGGCGAGCTCGCCACCCGCATCCAGCAGACCTCCGGCATGGTCGTGGCCAAGGGCGACGAGGACACCGCGTGCTACCGCTACCCCAGGCTGACCGCGCTCAACGAGGTGGGCGGCGCGCCCGACCGGTTCGGCGTCCCGCCGGCCGAGCTCCACGCGGGCGCGGCCGCGCGCGAGGCAGGGTGGCCGGCGGGCATGACCGCACTGTCCACTCACGACACCAAGCGCTCCGAGGACGTGCGAGCCCGGATCGCGGTGCTCGCCGAGCTGGCGCCGGAGTTCGCCACGGCCGTGCGCCGCTGGTCCGCGCGCCGCGGCCTGCCGGAGCCGACGCTGGAGCTGCTGGCCTGGCAGTCGCTGGTGGGCGCGTGGCCGATCAGCCCGGAACGCTTGTCGGCCTACCTCGACAAGGCGGCCAAGGAGGCCAAGGTCCGCACCTCATGGGTCGACCACGACGAGGAGTTCGAGGCGGCGGTGCGCTCCTGGCCCGCCGACGTCCTCGGCGATCCGGGCCTGCGCGCGGAGGTCGAGGAGTTCGTCGAGCGCGTCCGGATGCCGGGCTGGTCCAACGCGCTGGGCCAGAAGCTGCTGCAGCTCGCGGGGCCCGGGGTGCCGGACGTCTACCAGGGCACCGAGCTGTGGGACCTGTCCCTGGTCGACCCGGACAACCGCCGCCCGGTCGACTTCGCCCGCCGCGCGGAGCTGCTGGCGCGCCTGGAGTCCGGCTGGCTGCCCGAGGTCGACGACACGGGGGCGGCGAAGCTCCACGTGGTCCGCACCGTGCTTCGGCTGCGCCGCGCCCGCCCGGAGCTGTTCACTTGCTACCGCCCGCTGCCGGCCGACGGCCCCGCGGCGGCACACGTGCTGGCCTTCGCGCGCGACGGCGTGGTCGCGGTCGCCACCCGGCTGCCCGTCGGCCTCGCCCGTACCGGCTGGCGGGACACCGTGCTGGCGCTGCCTCCGGGCGGCTGGCGGGACCACCTCACCCACCGCGCGGTTCCCGGCCTCGTCCCGGTGGCCGAGCTGCTGTCTCGCTACCCCGTCGCGCTGCTGGCGCGGGAGGAGTCGTGACCCGCTTCTCCGTGTGGGCGCCCCGCCGCGACCGCGTGCGCCTGGTGCTGGGGTCCGCCACGCACGACATGCGGCGCGACGACCGAGGCTGGTGGCACGCGGACGCGGACGGTCCGGACTACGCGTTCCTGCTCGACGACGAGGACCAGCCGCTGCCCGACCCGCGCTCGCGGTGGCAGCCGGCGGGGGTGCACGGCCCCTCGCGCCGCTACTCGCACGACGCGTTCGCGTGGACCGACCAGCGGTGGACCGGCCGGCCGCTAGCCGGCTCGGTCATCTACGAGCTGCACATCGGCACGTTCACCGAACGGGGCACGTTCGACGCGGCGCTCGAGCGGCTCGACCACCTGGTGGAGCTCGGCGTCGACCTCGTCGAGGTGCTGCCGGTCAACGCGTTCGACGGCACGGCCGGCTGGGGCTACGACGGCGTTCTGTGGGGCGCGGTGCACGAGCCGTATGGCGGTCCGGACGCGTTCAAGCGGTTCGTCGACGCGTGCCACGCGCGGGGCCTCGGCGTGCTGCTCGACGTGGTCTACAACCACCTCGGCCCGTCCGGGGCCTACCTCGACCGGTTCGGCCCGTACTTCGCCGGGCGCACTATCTGGGGTCCGGCGCTCAACCTCGACGGCCCCGACTCCGACGAGGTTCGCCGCTACGTGATCGACAACGCGCTCGGCTGGCTGCGCGACTTCCACCTCGACGGCCTGCGGCTCGACGCCGTGCACGCGCTCGTCGACAGGAGCGCCACGCACCTGCTGGAGGAGCTGGCCGGCGAGGTCGACGCGCTCGCCGGGGGCCTGCGCCGGCCGCTGCACCTGATCGCCGAGTCCGACCTCAACGACCCGAGGCTGGTCACCTCCCGCGACGCCGGCGGGTACGGGCTGGCGGCGCAGTGGTGCGACGACCTGCACCACGCGCTGCACGTGGCGCTCACCGGCGAGACGGACGGGTACTACCTCGACTTCGGCGCGCCCGGGGCTCTGCCGGCGACGCTGCGGCAGGCGTTCTTCCACGCCGGCACGTGGTCGTCGTTCCGCGGCCGCACGCATGGCCGGCCGATCGACCCGCGGCGCCATTCGGGGCACCGGTTCCTGATCTACCTGCAGAACCACGACCAGATCGGCAACCGGGCGCGGGGCGACCGCATGACCGCGACGATCTCCCCGGCCCGCATGCTGTGTGGGGCGGCGATCGTGCTGTGCTCGCCGTACACGCCGATGATCTTCATGGGCGAGGAGTGGGCGGCGAGCACGCCGTGGCAGTTCTTCGCCTCCTTCGCGGACGCGGACCTGGCCGCGTCGGTCCGCGACGGCCGCCGCGAGGAGTTCGCCGAGCACGGCTGGGGCTCCGCCGAGGTCCCGGACCCGATGGACGAGGCGACGCTGGCCCGCTCCACGCTGCGGTGGGGCGAGCTGAACGAGCCCGGGCACCGCGAGGTCCTCGAGACCTACCGCGCGCTGATCGCCCTGCGCCGCGCGCACCCGGAGCTGGCCGACCCGCGGCTGGACAGGTTCACCGTCCACGCCGGCGACTCGTGGCTGGTCCTGCATCGCGGGGAGCGCCGGGCGGTCGTCAACCTGGGAACCACGGACGCCAGGATCCTCCTGGACCGCCGGCCCACCGAGGTCCTCCTCGCCTCGGCCACCCCCGAGCTGACCGGCACCCACCTCCGCGTTCCGCCCGAGTCCTTCGCGGTGGTCTGAATGGCCTTCATCCACAACGTCACCTTCGACGCCCGCGACCCTGGTCGACCCGCCGATCACCTGGCGCGAAGGCAACGGCACCCGATGGGTCGTCCTCCCGCGACCCGGAAGGCAACGAGTTCTGCCTCGGCTGACGACTGCCGTGGGCCGAGGGCGCGGACGCCGGGACCAGCGCGGGGTCCGTGGTGGTCGGCACGTTCACGGCCGATCCCGGCCATTCTGCGAGCATGGGCCGAGCATGGGCACCGAGAGGGGCAGTCATGGACGACAAGGTGATCTCGTCCCGGATCGGTGAGCTCATCGACGAGGAGCACCAGCTCGAGCGTGGTGGCCGGCCCGACCCGAAGCGGCTCGAGGACCTCGAGATCGAGCTCGACCGCTGCTGGAACCTGCTGCGCCAGCGCCGCGCGCGCCGGGCCGCCGGCGAGGACCCGGACGTCGCCCAGGTCAGGTCGAGCGACGTGGTGGAGCGTTGTCTGCAGTGACCAGCGGGCGCGTCGCACTGCGGACGGTCAGCATCGCCGGCACCGCGAGCAGCGCGCCGATCACGCCCGCCAGATCCGCCCCGATGGCCACGCCCAGGATCACCGCGACCGGGTGCAGCTTCACCGCGTGGCTCATCAGCAGCGGCTCCAGCACGTTCCCCTCGAGCTGCTGCACCGCGATCACGACGCCAGCCACGATCAGGGCGACCACGAAACCCTGGGTGACCAGCGCGACGAGCACCGCCACGATCCCGGTCACGAACGCGCCGATCACCGGCACGAAAGCACCCAGGAACACCAGCCCGGCGAGCGGCAGCACGAGTGGCACCCCGGTGATCCACAGCCCGAGCCCGATGCCGACCGCGTCGATCAGCGCCACCACCAGCGTCGTCCGCACGAACGACGTCAGGTCGCGGAACGCCCGCTGCCCCGCCGCGAAGACCTGTTCGCGGCTCGACCGCGGCAGCGGGCTCAGCAGGCCGCGCCACAGCCGCTCCCCGTCGTAGACGAAGAAGATCAGCAGGAACAGCACCAGCAGGAGCCCGGCGAGCACCGCGCCGGCGGTCGACAGGACGCCCCACACGCCCGACACGAGCCCGCTCTGGTTGCGCGACATCCACTCCCGGCCCTGCGCGATCAGCTCGTCGAACTGCTCGGGCCGCAGTCCGAACGTGGTGAGCCACTGCCGCAGCTCCTGGACGCTCTCGCTCAGCCGCGCCCCGAGGTCGGGCAAGCCGTTGATCACGGACGTCACCATGAACAGCACCAGCCCGCCAAGCGCCGCGATGCCCAGGAGCAGCACCCCGGTCGCGGCGAGCGGCCGGGGCACGCCGCGGTCGGTCAGGAACGCCACGCCGGGCACGAACAACGCGGCGAGCAGGATCGCGACCGCGAGCGGCACGACGACGAACGCGACGCGGGTCAGCACCTGCCCGACGACCCACACGGTCAGCGCGATGATGAGGAACTGAACGCAGCGCACGGCGATCCGGCCCACGCGCCCCGTTCGCCAGCTCGGCGGCGCACTCGGCGCGGAGGGCTCGTTCACAAACTCAACGTTAACCGCAAGAACCAGATCTCAAACCCGGACAGGCCGACCACACGGCCCGAGACCTGCGACGAGTCCGAGGCGGTGGCCGCCGGTGACGAGCTTGCGGGCACGCCCGGGTGCTATGTGGACAGTGTGCGGACCGCGGTCACCACGAGGTCCCAGAACCGCGCCACGTCGAGTCCGACGGCGACGTCGGCGTTCGGCGGCCGGCCGGTCCGCGCGTAGCGGTCGACGACCGTGGCACCGCGGGTGAACGTGCCGGTGAGCTCGATGTCCAGCCGCGTGCGGACGGTCTCGACGACGCCGGGCTCCGCCACGAGCGCCACTGCCACCGGGTCGTGCAGGGGCGGTGCCGGGAACCCCCAGATGTCCCGGTAGGTGCCGGCGAAGAAGCCGAGCAGGTCCACGCAGACGCGCGCGAGCGGGCTGCCGATCGCGGCGATGCGCTCGCACACGGCCTCGTCGGCGAGCGCGAGGTGGGTGACGTCGAGCCCGCACATGGCGACCGGGATCCCGCTGTGCAGCACGATGTCCGCGGCCTCCGGGTCGGCGTACACGTTGAACTCCGCGTACGGGGTGACGTTGCCGTTGCCGGTGCTGCCGCCCATGAACACGATCCGCTCGATCCGCTCGGCGACGTCCGGCGCGGCGAGCAGCAAGGCGGCGATGTTGGTCAACGGACCGGTGGCGACGACCGTGGCCGGCTCTGCGCGCAGCAGGTCCCGCAGGTAGCCGATGCCGTCGGTGCTCGTTACCGGCGTGACCGGCGGCCCGAGGCTCGGACCGTCCAACCCAGACTCACCGTGCACGTCCGCGGCGACGATGCCCCTGCCCCGCAACGGGAACGCGCGGCCGGCGACGATCGGGACACCCGTGATGCTGGCGACGTCGCAGATCCGACGGGCGTTCGCGGTGGTCTTGTCGAGCGTCTGGTTGCCGGCGACGGTGCTGATCGCGAGCAGCCGCACCGCCGGATGCGCGGCGGCGAGCATGATCGCGAGCGCGTCGTCGTGCCCGGGGTCGCAGTCGAGGATGATCGGCGTGGCCACCCACCGAGTATGCCCGTGCACGCGCTGTCCGGTCAGCCGTCGTGGCGGGTGCGTTTATCCGGTGGCGCGTCGGGATACCCAGGCAGGGAATCGACCTCGAGTCGCGTGCCCTCGGGCCGCGACAGGTCTGGGAGGAACCATGCGTCACGAGCAGGACCCGGACAGGACCCGACTCGACCCGTATCCGGCCGCCGACCCGCCGACGGTGGAGCAGCCCGTGTCCCGGACCCCGCAGCCGCCGCCGGTGTCCGCGCCACGTGCCTCGGGGGCGTACGAGGACGAGGTCGTCGAGGAGGGCGTCTCGAACTCCGACTACTGGCGGATCCGCACGGTGAACGTGATCTGCACGATCATCATGGCCGTCACCGTGACGTTCGCCATCGTGCTCGGTGTGCACATCGTGCTGGTGCTGGGCAACGCGAACATGGCCAACGCCTTCGCATCCTTTGTGGACGAATGGGCGTCCGGCATCACGCTGGGCCTCACCGGCCTGTTCGTACCGGGCAACCCCGACCTCGCGACCCTCCTGAACGAGGGCCTCGCGGCCATCCTGTGGCTGGTGATCGGCGGCGCGCTCACCTACCTGATCCGGCGCTTCGCCCTGCCCGGCCCGCGCCGGCTGCGTCGCTACCGTCGCGTGGTCCGCTAGGGCAGCGCCGTGGCCGCGGCCGTGAGGTCGGCGAGCAGTTCCCGGTAGGCCCCCGCACGGTCGTCGGCACGCAGCACCGACGACGGGTGCACGGTGGAGACGGCCCGCGCGCTCCGGCCGGGCAGCGAGACCACCTCGCCGCGTTCCTTGGTGACTCGGAAGCCCTGGCCCAGCAACGACTTCGCCGCCGTCGCACCCAGGCACACCACCAGGTCCGGCTCGATGAGGTCCAGCTCCGCGTCCAGCCACGGCCGGCACGCGACGACCTCCGTGCGGGACGGCGTGCGGTGGATCCGCCGCTTGCCGCGCTCGGCCGGGACGAACTTGAAGTGCTTCACCGCGTTGGTGACGTAGACCTGCGTGCGGTCGATGCCGGCCTCCTCCAACGCGCGGTCCAGCAGCCGCCCGGCCGGCCCCACGAACGGCTCGCCGTTGCGGTCCTCCTGGTCGCCGGGCACCTCGCCGACGACCAGGACGCGGGCGTCGGCCGGCCCGGCGCCGAACACGGTCCGCGTCGCGTCCTTGTACAGGTCGCAGCCCCTGCAGGAACCCGCCGCGGCGCGCAGCCCATCGAGGTCCGCGCCCGCGGGCACGTAGCGTTCCGTACCCATGTGCACCCGGCTACCCGGCGAGGACCGCGCAAAACGTCCGGCGGTCTCGCGTCGTGACGCACGGTCCGTTGCGGGACGACCACCTCAAGCACGAGCTGGACGACGCGCTCCGCGGCAACCGGCCGAGCCGGGCCGAGGAATGGCGCGAGCCGGAGCCGCCGCCCGACGAGGATGAGCGCCGGGAGGACACCCGTCCACGGGACTGACAGCGTGACCGGGTAGCCGACGGTGCCGCCCGCGCTGAAACCCGGGCCGGCGGCGGGGAAACCGTTGCCGAGCCCCTCGTTCGCCACGAGGACGGCGTCCAACCCGACTTCCCATCCGGCGGACTGTTCGCCCTCCTCCACCGGCACCCGCAGCGAGGTCCACAGCGTGAACAGCGCGGCGGTCACGAGCATCCCGAGCCCGGCCCACAGGTTGATGTTCACCCCGGCGGACCGCTCGATCTCCTCGGCCGAGGTGAAACCGGTGCCGAGCACGATGAGCACCAACCCGTACACGCCGAGGAGCAAGGCGATGACTAGCCGGATATCGAACGCGGCGGCCCGCCGAGTTGACCGGGGCGAGGGCTCTTGTGTCGATGGTCTGTCGGAGTCATCCCGTTCTCCTAGAAGATGATGTTCAGCACGATCGTGATGGCGAGGGCGATGCCCGCGAGCAGCGCCCACACGCCGGACTCGGTCAGCACGAACACGACGACCGCCGTCAGCAACGAGCCGATGATCGGCGTGCGCATGCCCGCAGAGACGATCACCATGAACCGCAGCCCTCGCTGAAGATCGCGGCGGCGACGATCACCGAGACCCCGGTTCGCGCCGGCGATGAGGACCTGGGCGGTCGCGAAGCTGATGCCGTTGACGAGGTGTGTGGCCTTGCCGAAGCGGCGCGGCATGAACTCGGGGACGCTGCGCAACTTCGAACCGTCGTGGAACGGCATCATCACGAAGCCGAGGAAGAGCATGGCGGGGATCGCGCCGACCCAGAAGTAGTGCGCGGTCGGCTTGCCGTACTCCGGGCCGTTGGGCGACCTGCCCATGACCTCGATGGCGCCGAGGTTCGCGGAGATGAACGCGAGCGCGTCACCCGAGGCCGGCAGCGCGCGGCCGGAGAGGACGAAGTCGACGCTGGTCGACACCCGCCGTCTCGCGAGGTATCCGATCCCGATGACCAGCGCGAGCCGGAGATTCGCGTCGGCCAGCACGGTCAACTCGGGCACCTCCTCCCGTTCGACTCCTCTGGCTCAAACAGACACCGACCGCGGGTCGGTCGCGCGCCGAGCGATCGTCCACATCGGACACACTGCCGACGTCGAGCACGTTGCACCGCAAGGCGGACGCGTTCGGCCCTGGTCGGCCATGGTCAGTCTGGGATCAGCGGGACCTCGATGCCCGGGTCCCGCCCCAGCAGCGCGGCCCGGGTCACCGCCGACGTGCCGAAGCGGTCGCGTACGTGGTCCAGCGCGGCGTCCAGCGAGCCCACCGGGTACTCGTCGAACGGCAGCACCAGTTGTACCGCGTCCACGTTGTCCAGGTTGGCCAGCGAGATCCCCACCAGCGTGCAGCCCCGCTCGTCGAGCAGGCCCATCACGTCGCGCAGCAGCGTCCGGGCCGTGTCCAGCAGGACCTGCGTGTCGTCGGTCGAGCGGAACAGCGTGTGGGACCGCGTGGCGCGCGCGAAGTCGGCGAACCGCAGGCGCAGCACGACCGTCCGGCACACCCGCTTGGCCGCGCGTAATCGCCGGGCCACCCGGTCGACCAGGCCGGCCAGCGTGGCCTCGAGGTCGGCGCGGGTGCGCGGGCGGCTGCCGAGCGCGCGCTGCGAGCCGATCGACCCGCGGCGCCGCCCCACCCGGACCGGACGCGGGTCGTAGTTGTGCGCCAGCGCGTGCAGGTGCCGGCCCGCCGCCTTGCCGAGCATGCCCACCAGCGAGGACCGCGCCAGCTTGGCCACCTGCCCGACCGTCTGGACGCCCCGGGAGTGCAGCTTCTCGGCGGTGACCCGGCCGACGCCCCACAGCCGCTCGACCGGCAGCGGGTGCAGGAACTCGAGCTCGGCCTCCGGCGGCACCAGCAGCAGCCCGTCCGGCTTGGCGACCCCGCTGGCCACCTTGGCCAGGAACTTGGTGCGCGCCACGCCGACGGTGATGGGCAGACCGACCTGCCCGAGCACGTCCCGGCGTAATCGCGCGGCGATCTCGAGCGGCGTGCCCGCGATCTTGCGCAGGCCACCCACCTCGAGGAACGCCTCGTCGATGGAGATGCCCTCGACGAGCGGCGTCGTGTTCTTGAAGACCTCGAAGACCGCCTTGCTCGCCTCGCTGTAGGCCGACATCCTCGGCGGCACGACGACGGCGTGCGGGCACAGGCGTAACGCGCGGTGGCCGCCCATCGCGGTGCGGACGCCGTGACGCTTGGCCTCGTAGCTGCACGCCAGCACCACGCCGCCACCCACGATGACCGGCCGGCCGCGCAGGCTCGGGTCGTCGCGCTGCTCGACGGAGGCGTAGAACGCGTCCAGGTCGGCATGCAGAATGGTCGCCGCAGTCACGAACACATGTTCGCATCAACCTCTGACAGAATCGAGTACGCGCAGCTCAGACCGCTCACAAGGAGGACCGCGTTGCCTCCGCGCGCAGCGGACGTGACCGCCCGTGCAATGCGGCTCCCGCGCCGCGGGCGGGGCGGGCATCGTGTCGCGCGTGGACACCGATCCGTCGAGCAACGTCGTGGTATTCCAGATCGGGCAGGAGCACAGCGTCGCCGGGCACGGGCCGACGGTCGCCGACGACAGCGTCCGGCAGGCGTGGGACCTGGCCCGGCGGCAGGGCGGCGCGCTGCCCGAACAGGTCGTCGCGCTGAAGTCGGAGTGGGAGCCGTCCCCGGCGGACAGCCGCTTCATCGCGCGCACGTTCCCGAACGCCGCCGTCTACTACACCTTCCCGCGGCCGGATCCGCGGCGCTGGCCGGAAGCGCTCGCCGACGCGCGCCAGCAGCTGGAGTCCGTGGCCGCGGAACGGTACGACGAGCGGTGCGCGCAGCTGGAGCGCGAGGGCGAGCTGCTGCCGATGCTGTGGAGCGAGACCTCCCCGCAGGCCGACCTGCTGGCGGCGATGCCCCACTACACGCTGGTGCCCGACGGTCTGCACGTCTCGCTCGCGCTGGTCGGCACCGCACCGAGCGGGCGGATCGGCATCAGCCACCTGACCCACCACCACTTCGGCCCGGACGGCGTGTGGGGTGAGGCCGGCACGTTCGGGGACCTGTACGAGACGGCGTGCGCGAACCTCGCGTCGGGGCTGCGGATCGCGGAGTACGACAACGGTGTGCTCGACATGCACCACGACGGCGTGGCCGCGGGCGCGGTGTGCCTGCCGGACTTCTACGCCTACGTATCCGACCTGGTCGGCGAGGAGCGGTTCATCGTCGGCATCTCGTGCCCGCAGCACCTGGTCGTCGCGGCGGAGTCCTCCCCGTACGCCGCCACCGTGCGGTCGATGATCATGGAGTCGGACTACCCGGCGTCGGAGTCCGTCCCGTGCGTGCTGCGGGTCGACCGCCGCGGCCTCACGATCCTCGCGGAACGGCGCTAGCCCATCGTGACGGTGACCAGCCAGCCCGGGTGGTCCGTCGTGCCGTCCATGTCGATCGTGGTGCCGCTCTCGAAGGCCAGCGTGGTCGTGGCGAAGACGTGCTGGACGTCCCCGTCCCCCTTGCGGTAGAAGCCCGTGCGGTTGCAGTCCTGGGCGTCCGGGCTGCCGTCGTAGTGCAGGTTCAGGTCGCCCGCGACCACGACCGGGGCCTGCCGCGCGTAGCCGGCCGCGCGGGACATCAGGTCCTGGCACTGCGCGAGTGCCGTCGTGCCGCTGCGGGCGGACAGGTGCGTCGTGCACGCGCTCAGCGCGCCCGCCGGCAGACACGCCCACACCCGCATCTCGTCGCCGTCGTCCTGCGCGGCGTACCGGCCGGTCTCCGCGGGACCACCGGCCAGAGTGGACGCCACCATGATGACGTTGCCGTACTCCTCGCCGTTCGTGCACGTCACCGGCGTGCCGTCGCGGTGCTGGGCGGCCACGAACGTCGCCTCGGCCGCACCCATCGCCGCTCGCAGGCGGGCCACGTCGCCCGAGCAGGCCTCGTTCACCGACAGCACCTGCGGCTGGGTCGACGCGATCACCGACTCCGCCTTGGCCAGCACGGGCTCGGCGCCCGCGTAGCAGTCGGCCACGCCGCTGTGACAGATGTTGAGCTGCAACACCTTCACCGTCGTGGCCGCGGACGCGATCGGGATCGCCAACGCGGGCAGGAGGAGGGTCAGCGTGGCGATCAGCCGGAACACGGTACGCATGAGAGCACACAAGCAGACCCCGGTGACCGATGGCAAGATCCGTAGGTCTCGCACGACGCCGCCTGCCGCACCCGGCTCGTCCGGTACCGCCGGCGCGGGCCGGCCGGAGACGTGATCCACCTGAACGAGATCACCGCTAGGCCATTCCCGTGGTCTTCGCCTTTGGAGCCGCCACGGTGCGACACGGTCACGGCATGGTCGTCAACCTGACCGGGGACAGACATGGCGGCTTTCCCGCGGCTACCGTCAAATTACTTTCGCAGCAGCGAAAAGAAAACCGAACAGGTGGAGGTGCTCGTGGTAGTGGTGACGCTCGGCTGTCTCGGGGTCGTCCTGAGCCTCGGCTGGTGGTGCTGCCGGTGACAGCGGCTGGTCGACCGACCATCGACTGAGTTTCCGTTGTCGCAGCGGGCGCCCGGATCCGATCCGGGCGCCCCGGCCAAACCCATCGTCCACTATGGCCGTTGCGCGACGACACCGACGCCGTGTGGGGAGCGCACCGGCTCGACGGCCGTGAAACCGTTGCTCGCCAGGGCATCGGCGATCGTCCCGGTCACCCGGTCCGCACCGGTGGGGCCGGCCCCGTAGAGCACGTACAGCCAGCCACCCGGATGCAGCGCTCGGTGGAGCGCGGCCAGCTCGCGGGTGGCGGCGGTGGTCCAGAAGACGTTGACGTTGACCGAGAAGGCCTTGTCGTGACCGTGCGTCTCCAGTGTGTCCAGTTCGGACTGGACGACCTCGAGCCGGCCCGCGGTGAGGTGCTCGGCATTGCGCCGCCGGGTCCGCTCGACGGCCACGGGCGAGCGGTCCACGGCCGTCAGGCGGCCCGTGCGCAGCCGCTCGCAGACGAGGGCGGCGGCCACCCCCGGCCCGCAGCCGATCTCCAGCAGCCGCTCGTCCGGCCTCGGGTCGACGACCTCCACTGCCCAGCGAATCCGGTCCGGGATCACGAGCCGAACCAGCCCGCGACGTCCAGGCGCCACATGCCGTCCGGAACGATCTCGCGCAACGCCGCCTCGAGGTCGTGGACCCGGGCCGAGCCGAGCGTGCGGACCCACTGCGCGCGGAGGTCGTCGAAGATCGCGGCCGAGCGGGCGAGGAGCTCGATGCCCTGCGGGGTGAGCCGGATCAGCTTGCGGCGGGCGTCGCGGTCGTCGCCGGCACGGGTCACGTAGCCGAGCCTCTCCAGGCGGTCGACCGTCTTGCCGGCAGCCTGCTTGGACACGCCGAGGCGGCGGCCGACCTCGCTGGCGGTGGCACCGTGCTGGCCGATCGCCTGGAGCGCGAAGCCGTGCGCGGGGCGGGCGTCGGGGTGGCCCTGACGGACGAGCTCGGTATGGAGCTGGTCGATGAGCGTGCGGAAACCCGCGAGCAGCAGCAGCGGCAGCTCGAACCCCGGTGCGCCGCCCGCCGACTCATTGCCGGAATCGACAACCTGGTTTACTATTTCGTCAACCACGTTGTCCAAACTACTGGAGTGCCATGTTCGTCGACCACACCATCGAGTCCGCCCCGCCGGCCGCCCGCCGGACCATGACCGCGACCGAGTCCCGCCTCGGCTACCTCCCGGTGGCGATGGCGCGGATGGCGGAGTCGCCGCTGCTGCTGGACGGATTCCTGAAGCTGAGCGGCATGTTCGAGACCACCTCGCTCGACCCGCTGGCGCGCGAGACGCTGATCATGACGATCGCCGGACGCAACGCCTGCCACGTCTGCATGGCGATGCACACCGCCAGACTCGTATCCCTCTCGGCGCCGCCGGCCCTCGTCGAGGCGCTGCGCGCCGGCCGACCGCTCGACGACCCACGGCTCGAGGCGCTGCGCCAGTTCACCGTGGACGTCGTGGAATCGGCCGGCGGCGTGAGCGAGGGGCGCGTGGCGGAGTTCCTGTCGCACGGGTACACACGCCAGCAGGCCCTGGAGGTGGTCCTGGGCATCGGCGCCTACACACTGTCCACAGTGGCCAACCGGCTGACCGGTGCGCCGCTGGACGAGCCCTTGGCGGAGTACGCCTGGGAGGTCAGCGAGCCGGCGCCTGCCAGGTGAACAGGACCATCGGGCACTCGTCGACGTCGAACTCGATCTCCTCGCGCCAGCCGTCGCGGCGGTACATGCCCGCCGCGGGCGCGTCCGGGTGGGTGCACAGCCACGCGGCGGGCCAGCCGTCGGTGAATCGGCTCAGCAGCGAGCGGCCGATCCCCCGCCGCTGGTGGGCCGGGTCGACCATCAGCTCCGCCACGATCAGGGCGGGCGCCACGATCCGGCCGGCCAGCCCGGGGGTGACCGCCGCGGCGAGGGCGTCGTCGAAGTGGGAACCCGAGTCGAGCGTCGGGCCGGCCGGCCAGCCGTAGACCGCGCCGATGAGCCGGCCGTCCCCCACCGCCACCAGACCATCGAAGCCGCCGTGACCAAGGTGGGCGGTCAGCCGGTCGGGGAACCCCGCGAGCCGCTCGGCCGCCTCCCGCCACGGTGGCTCGGTGAAACACCGCCGGTAGAGGCTCTCAAGCTGCGTGACGTGCCGACCGAGCTGGATCGCGTCGGTGTGGCGCATGGTGATGCCTCGGTGCACAAACAGCCAGGTTAAACCCACCTGGTGATCAACGGTCACCGCCATCTCCGTCGTCGCCGTCAGCTGTCGTCGCCGTCGTCGCCGCCGTGGCCGCTGTTGTCATCGTCGTCGTCGCCGCCATGACCGGACGAGCCGGAGCCGCTGTTCGAGCTGCCGGGGCCGGAGTTGTCGTCCCCGTGGTCGTCCCAGCGGTCGTCCCCGTGGTCATCTACGCGGTCGTCTACGCGGCGGTCCCGGTCGTCGCGGTCGTCGATCTCGACGCGGGTCACGGCGCCGGTCTGGGCGTCGATGCGGATGTCGTAGGTGACGCCGGCCTTCGTGATCTCGACCTTCCACTCGAGCCGGCCGTGCTCGAACTCCTGCTCGACCTCGTGCACCACCCCGCCGCCGAAGCGCTCGCGCACCAGCCGCGCCGCGTCGTCGGCGGAGAGCCGCGCAGCACCGACGGACGTGCTCGATGTCGGCGAGGTCGAGGAGGTCGACGATGTCGGCGACGTGGTGTGCGTGGCGGCGGTCGCCGTGCCGGTCGTGGCCGCGTCGCCGCTGCCGCCCAGTGCCCACGCGGTGCCCGCCGAGACCGCGAGCGCACCCGCGGCGGCCGCGACGACGATCGTCTTTCTGTTCATGGTGGTTCCTTCCGCCGGTTTCCGGACGCCACCACCGTGCCGTCGCGCGGCCTAGCACCACGCTGCCCGACGGTTAAGACCGCCCTAAGGGGCCCAGCTCCACGACGACGGTCAGGCCCGGCGTACCGGGCTCCAGCCGCACCTCGCCCCCGGTCTGCTCGGCAGCGCGTCGCACGATGTCCAACCCGAGCCCGCTCGAACCGGACCCGCTCACCCCGCGCCGCAACGCCCCGGTCGCGGGCCCGGGCAGACCGGGACCGGAGTCCGTCACCACGAGCGTGGCACCGCCGGGCCGGCCGGCGAGCCACACGGCGAACGGGGTGCCGTTGGGCGTGTGCGCGAACACGTTGCCCAGCAAGGCATCCACGCACGCCTCCAGGTCCGCCCGGGCCAGCGGCACCGGCAGCGGGTCGGGTCCGATGTCGACTGTCAGCTCCCGGTCGGTGTCCTCGGCGAGCACGGCCCAGAACGCCACGCGCTCGCGCACGACCTCCGTGGCGTCCACACCGGACGGTTCGGCGCCGCGCCGGCGGGCCTGCTGGATCACGTCGGTGACCGCCCGGTTCACCGCCTCGACGCCGGCCACGATCCGCTCCGCGTCCGAGGGGGACAGTGACTCCGCCTCCATCCGCAGCGTGGTCAGCGGAGTGCGCACCCGGTGGGACAGGTCGGCGATGGTCTCCCGCTCCTCGCGCAGCAGGCCGGTGATCCGCCCGGCCAGCCCGTTCAGCGCGCCCGCGACCACGCCCAGCTCCCCCGGCGCGGACACGTCCGCCCGTGCCGTCAGCTCGCCGCGGCCGAGGCGGTGGGACACCGCGGCGAGGTCGATCGTCGAGCGGACCAGCGTGCGCGCCAAGCGGTCGGCCACGACCAGGCTCACCGCCAGCAGTGCCACGCCGAGTCCGGCGAGCAGCAGCCACGCCCGGGCCACGCCGCGGGTGAGCTCGGCGTCCGGCACGAACGTGCGGATCACCCCCACCACACCGCTCGGCCGGTCGACCGCGAACACGACCTCCCGCCCGCCCGGGACGTCCGCCGACGCGCTCTTCCCCTGCCAGGCGAGCTCCACCAGCGACGAGCGACCGGCCGGGGCACCGAGGCGGACCCCGCCGGTGAGGAAGACCGTGACGTCGTAGCCGCTGCCCGCGTCGGCCTGCCGGACGGTCAGGTCGAGCGCCTCGCGGTCGGTGGTGGTCGCGACGAGCGAGGTCAGCGCCTGCGCCTGGGCGGTCGCCTGCTGCACGGCGTTGTCCGCGGCGACGTTGCGCACGAGCAGCGCGAGCGGCACGAGGAACGCGACGAGTACGAGCAGGGTGGTGGCGGCGACGAGCAGCAGGACGCGGCGGCGCACCGGTCAGTCCTCCGGCGCCGTGAGCCGCACGCCCACCCCGCGCACCGCGTGCAGGTAGCGGGCCCGCTGCGCGGTCTCGCCGAGCTTGCGCCGCAGCCACGACAGGTGCACGTCGACGGTCTTGTCCGCACCGCCGTAGGGCTGCTGCCACACCTCGGTGAGCAGCTCCCGCTTGCTCACCACCTCCCCGGCACGCGCGGCGAGGTAGTGCAGCAGGTCGAACTCGCGCGGCGTCAGCTCCAGGGCGCGGCCGTCCAGCGAGGCCTGCCGGGTACGCGGGTCCACCCGCAGGCCGCCGACCTCCACGGCGGTCACGCGCTCCTCGTCCGCGCCGCGGCGCAGCACCGCGCGGATCCGCGCGTCGAGCTGAGCCACGCCGAACGGCTTGACCACGTAGTCGTCCGCGCCGGCGTCGAGCACGGAGACGATCTCGGTCTCGTCGTCGCGGGCGGTCGCCACGATCACCGGGACGTCGCTGACCCCGCGCAGCATCCGCAGCATCGCGGTGCCATCAAGGTCGGGCAGGCCGAGGTCGAGGATCACCACGTCCGGCCGGGAACCGACCGCCTGCTCCAGTCCGGCCATCGCGGTCGGCGCGGAGAACACGGCGTGCCCGCGGTCGGTGAGCCCGCGGATGATCGACGAGCGGATCGTCGCGTCGTCCTCGACGACGAGTACCTGCGCCATGCGATCGAACACTAAGGCACCCGCGCCCGCGTGGCCGTGCCCGACGGATGTCCTAACGTCGCGTTAGGAGTCCCTTAACCACGCGGCGGGCATACTGCGGACGTGACGAGGGTCCGATCGATGCGCATCACGACGGGCGTGGTGCTGTGGGCGGTGGCCGCGGCGGCGGCCACCGCCGTCGGACTGTTCGCCGTCGGAGCGATCGGCTCGGACCTGTACGGCGCGGACGCGCAGAAGCCGCTCAGTCAGTCCGAAGTGGACCAAAGGCTCGCCGAGACCACCCCGCCCGGCAGGACGACCACCTCGCCGCGGTCCTCGCCCCCCACCACCACGACCCCACCCGCCACCACCACGTCACCGGCTACGACGACGCCGCCCGCGAAGACCGCCGTCATCCACTCCGCGGGCGGCACCGTGTGGGCCCGCTGCGCGCCGGGTGGCGTGGAGGTGCTCGGCTCGACGCCCGCGCAGGGCTTCGAGGTCGAACCGGACGACGACGCGCGCGTCAACGACCATCCGAAGATCACGTTCCTCGCCGGCGAGCGCGAGATCGAGGTCCGGCTGCGCTGCTCCGGCGGCACGGTGACGCACACCGTCGAGGACGACGACTAACGCGGCTAGTGCGGTGACCGGGAACGTTGGCGGGTCTATCGGCGGATCCAGGTTTCCGCTGGCAAGGCGCCGATTCGGCCTCGTACTGGACGTACTTGGCCGGATCGGCAACGCCGCCAGCGGGAACCTGGGCCGTCGAGAGACCCGGCGAACGTTTCCGGCCACCGCACTAGCCGCCCACCCGCTCTTCGAGCCGCTCCAGGCGTCGCAGCACCGGCCCCAGCGCCTTGCCGACCGTGTCGGACACGAGGTCGGCGACGGGACCCGCACCCGCCTGCTTGGCCTGCTGGTAGCCGGCGAGCATGGCGGCGACCGTGCGCCGGGCCGCGCGCAGCTCGACAC
>NZ_JBOHGB010000080.1:0-31620 GCF_050699935.1 Actinophytocola sp. | reverse complement strand
GTCCAACGTTCGGAACGTTGGACTCGCCGGTCGGGAGTGTTGGACTCGCCGGTCGGGAGCGTTGGACTCGCGGGTTGTGCGGGAGGGTCAGCGGCGGTCGCCGTCGCCCACCGGCTCGGGCTCGGGCTCGGACTCCTCGTCGGTGACCGACGAAGGCTCGCTCGACGCGACCGTCTCGGTCGCCTTGTCGCCACGCGGCAGGAACAGCGTCGGGATGAACGCCACGGCCAGCAGCACCAGCGCCCACACGAACGTCGACGAGTACGCGTCCGCCAGCGGCGGGGCGAGGAGCTGGCGCACCTGCTCCGGCAGGTCCTGCATCGACATCGCGGACGGCGCCTCGGTGCCCGGCGGCGGTGGCGGCAGCTGCGCCATGATCGGCGCCATCCGTTCCTTGACCTCGTTGAACAGGAGCACCGACAGCATCGCCGTGCCGATCGACGCGGCCACCTGCTGGATGATGTTCAGGCTCGTCGATGCGCGGGCGACGTTCTCCTGCTTCAGCGTCTTCAGCGCGATCGACATGATCGGCATCATCGTCATGCCCATGCCCAGCCCCATCACGAACAGCGCGGCGCCGATCGCCCAGTACGACGTGTCCGAGCCGAGCTGGGTGAACACCGCCATCGAGCCGATGATGATCAGCAGGCCGAGCCGCACCAACCGGGCCGCGTAGCCGCGGTCGACGATCATGCCGGCTATCGGCATCATGATCATCGCGCCGATGCCCTGCGGGGCCAGCAGCAGACCGGCCGTGAGCGCACCCTCGGCCCGCACCTGCTGGAAGTACAGCGGGAACAGCAGCATGGCGCCGAAGAACGCGACCACGAACAGCACCATCGTGATCGCCGCGACCGAGAACCCGCGGTTGCGGAACAACGTCAGGTCGATCAGCGCGTGCGGCGTGCGCGCGGCGTGCCGGATGAACGCGGTCACCAGGATCGCGCCGGCGATCGCCGGCAGGTACACCTCCGGGTGCCCGAAGCCCCCGTTCGACGGCACCTGGGCCAGGCCGTAGATCAGCGCGGCCAGCCCCGGCGAGAGCAGGAACAGGCCGAGCACGTCGAGCTTCTCGGCCGGCCGCGGCTCGTCCTTGTCCAGGATCCGGGCGCCGAGGGCCAGCGCGATGATGCCGACCGGCACGTTGATGAAGAAGATCCACCGCCAGGACACGTCGTCGACGAGCCAGCCGCCGAGGATCGGGCCGACGATCGGGCCCAGCAGCATCGGCACGCCGAGCACGGCCATCACCCGGCCGACCCGCTCGGGACCGGCCGCCTTGGTCAGGATCGTCATGCCGAGCGGCATCAGCATGCCGCCGCCCAGGCCCTGCAGGACCCGGAACAGGATCAGCGACTCGGTCGACCACGCGGTGCCCGCGAGGGCCGAGCCGACCATGAACAGGAACACCGCGGTGAGATAGATGCGCTTCGTGCCGAACCGGTCCGCCGCCCAGCCGGACAGCGGGATCACGGTCGCCAACGCGAGGGTGTAGCCGGTGGCCACCCACTGCATCTGGTCGAGCGTCGTTCCGAACTCGATGATCAGCCGGTCGAGCGCGATGTTGACCACGGTGATGTCGAGCATCGCCATGACCGCGCCGAGCACGACCACGCCACCGATCGCGAGCACTCTTCGGTCGAGTCTGTCCGACCCGTTCGCCGCCCCCGCGGCGGGTGTCGGAGCCATTGGTTCCGTCAAAGCCTTCCCCTGCCCATCTGCTCTGCCTCACAGCCGATTGCTGAAATCCGTTCGTCCCCCCGAGCGAGAATCGGCGCCAGAGCCTCGGAAAGCTGCTCCCGCTCGCGGTCGCTGAGCGACTCGACACACTCGCGCACGGCCTCGCGGTGGGCCTGCACGAACCCGGTCACCAGCGCGCGACCGTGCTCGGACAGCCTGACCCGCTTGACCCTGCGGTCCTGTTGGTCCTCTCTGCGCGTGACCAGTCCGGCCCGGGTGAGCGCCTGCACGGCACGCCCCGCCGTCGCCATCGACGCCCCGAGCCTCCCCGCCAGCTCGTGGAGGGCCAGCTCCTGCTCGCAGTCGGCGAGCACGAACATGGCACGCAGTTGGGAGAATGACAGGTCGAGTCCGGACGCGACACCCAATATGTGTGCCTCGCCGCTCTTCTTCAGGTGCGACAGAAAACCCACGACGTCATCGGTCACGGACTCGACCGAGCACGACGCGGTTGGTTGCACGGTCGCAATCATCTCAACCGTGAAAATAACTGCAAGTAACTGTGGCTGGGGTCTCAGTTCACTATCAGCGGAAGCTAGGCCCGACTTGGTGACAGATAGCGACGAGCGACGTTCCGCTCACTCGACGCACCCGCCCGCCAGTCCGCGATCCACGGACCGGTCCCCTCGCTCTGGTCCAGCACGCCCGCCTCCAGCCAGGAGTACCTGCCTTCGAGCGTAGCCGCGGCAAGCTGAGAGTCGGCGTCGTCCGTGTTCGCCCACAGCGAGTCGAACAGCCGCGCCACGCGCAGCCGCGCCTGGCGGCAGAACACGTCGGCCAGCTCCCGCGCGGACTCATCCAGCGCCTCGGCCCGCACGCACGCGGCCGACATCGCGAACAGCTCCGCACCGATGTCCACGAGCCGGCCGAGGAAGCACTGCCGCTTCTCCAGCCCGGCCTGCCAGCGAGCCATCCCGTAGAAAGTCGACCGCGCGAGCTTGCGGGACGCGCGCTCGACATAGCGCAGATGTGTCGCAAGTGGACCAAACTCGCGGAACGCGGCCGGCAGCCGGCCCCTGCCGGTGACCAGCCGCGGCAGCCACCTCGCGTAGAACCCGCTCGCCTTCGCCGCCGCCCTCGCCTTGCGGCCCAGCGGCATCTGCGCGGCCCTCGGGTCGGCGAGGTCGCCCACCGCGGCGAGGTGCGCGTCGACCGCCTCGCGCGCGACCAGCAGCCGCATGATCTCGCTGGAGCCCTCGAAGATCCGGTTGATCCGCACGTCCCGCACCAGCTGCTCGGCCGGCACCGCCCGCTCCCCGCGTGCGGCCAGCGACTCGGCGGTCTCGTAGCCGCGCCCGCCGCGGATCTGCACCAGCTCGTCGGCGATCAGGGCGGCCTGCTCGCTCGCCCACAGCTTCGCGAGCGCGGCCTCGATCCGGATGTCGTGGCGGCCCTGGTCGGCGAGCCGGCCGGAGAGCTCCAGCACCGACTCCAGCGCGAACGTCGTGGCGGCGACGAACGAGACCTTGCCGGCCACCGCGGCGTGCCGGCCGACCGGCCGGCCCCACTGCACCCGCTCCGCCGACCACTCGCGGGCGATCTTGAGCGCCCACTTGCCCGCCGCCGCGCACGCCGCCGGGATCGCGAGCCGGCCGGCGTTCAGCGTGGTGAGCGCGATCTTGAGGCCCTCGCCCTCCCGGCCGATCAGGTTGCGCGCCGGCACGTGCACCCGGTGCAGCCGCGTGACGCCGTTCTCGATGCCGCGCAGCCCCATGAAGGAGTTGCGCCGCTCCACGGTGATGCCCGGCGAGTCGGCCTCCACCACGAAGGCCGAGATACCGCCGCGGTGCCCGTCCGACTCCGGCACGCGTGCCATCACGACGAGGAGCTCGGCCACGACACCGTTGGTGGTCCACAACTTCACGCCGTCGAGCACGTAGCCGTCCTCGGCCGGGATGGCGGTGGACGCCATCCGCGCCGGGTCGGAGCCGACGTCGGGCTCGGTCAGCAGGAACGCCGACACCGCGCCCTTCGCGCAGCGCGGCAGGAACTCCCGCTTCTGCTCCTCGGTGCCGGCGAGCTTGAGCGGCTCGGGCACGCCAATCGACTGGTGCGCGGACAGCAGCGCGCCGATGCTCGGGTGCACGCTGCCGGCCAGCATCAGCGCGCGGTTGTAGGCGACCTGGCTCAGCCCGAGCCCGCCGTACTCCACGGGGATCTTGATGCCGAAGCAGCCGAGCGCGGCGAAGCCCTCGACCCACTCGTCTGGGATGCGGGCATCCCGCTCGATGACGGCGCCGTCCAGCCGGGCGCAGAACTCGCGCAGCCTGGTGAGGAAGGCCCGCGCGGTCGCCTCGGCCTCGGGTTCGGGGGTCGGATGCGGGTGGATCAGGTCGAGCCGAAACCGGCCGAGGAACAGCTCCTTGCCGAACGACGGCTTGTCCCAGCTGCTCTCCCGGGCCTCCTCCGCGACCGCCCGTGCCTGCTCCTCGGTCACTGTGTTGGACTGCTCGCTTCGCTCGGTCACTGACACGGCGTCTTCCTTCGTCGCGGGCTCGGCACTCCTCGGCGGTCGGCTACCCGCGAGTAGTCACGACGAAACCCTCACCGGTGCGCGGTCCTGTCGGTGCGGCGCGGCAGAATGCACCCCCGTGACTCCGTCCACGGCACCGACCGCCACTCCAGCGTCCGTGTACCTGCGCATCGCCGAGGAGCTCAACGTCGCCGAGCGACAGGTGCGCTCGGCCGTGGAGCTGCTCGACGGCGGGTCGACCGTCCCGTTCATCGCCCGGTACCGCAAGGAGGCCACCGGCACGCTCGACGACGCCCAGCTGCGCACACTCGAGGAGCGGCTGCGGTACCTGCGTGAGCTGGAGGAGCGCCGCGCGGCGGTGCTCGACTCGATCAAGAACCAGGGCAAGCTCACCGACGAGCTGACCGCGCAGCTCATGGCCGCCGACTCGAAGGCCCGCCTCGAGGACATCTACCTGCCGTACAAGCCGAAGCGGCGCACGAAGGCCCAGATCGCCCGCGAGGCCGGCCTCGAGCCGCTCGCCGACGGGCTGCTGGCGAACCCGGACACCGACCCGCAGGCCGCGGCCGCGGTGTTCGTCGACGGTCATACCGGCGCCGAGAACGGGGTGGCCGACACGCAGGCCGCGCTCGACGGCGCCCGGGCCATCCTCGTCGAGCGGTTCGGTGAGGACGCCGACCTCATCGGCACGCTTCGCGAGCGGATGTGGACCCACGGCCGGCTGGTCGCGAAGGTCCGGGACGGCAAGCAGGAGGCGGGCGCGAAGTTCGCCGACTACTTCGACTTCTCCGAGCCGTTCACGAAGCTGCCCAGCCACCGGATCCTCGCGATGTTCCGCGGGGAGAAGGAGGAGATGCTCGAGCTCACCCTCGAACCCCACGCGGACAGCGACGACAAGCCCGAAGAACAGGGCGACTACGAGGCCATGATCGCGGCCCGCTTCGGCATCGACGATCGGGGCCGCCCGGCGGACAAGTGGCTCGGCGACACGGTCCGCTGGGCCTGGCGCACCCGCATCCTCGTACACCTCGGCATCGACCTGCGCACCCGGCTGCGCACGGCCGCGGAGGACGAGGCGGTCCGGGTGTTCGCCGCGAACCTGCGCGACCTGCTGCTCGCCGCGCCCGCCGGCACGCGCGCCACGATGGGCCTCGACCCCGGCCTGCGCACCGGCGTGAAGGTCGCCGTCGTGGACGCCACCGGCAAGGTCGTCACCACCGACACGATCTACCCGCACGCGCCCGCGAAGCGGTGGGACGAGTCGCTCGCGACCTTGTACCGGCTGGCCAAGCAGCATCAGGTCGACCTGATCGCGATCGGCAACGGCACGGCGTCCCGGGAGACCGACAAGCTCGCCGCCGAGCTGCTGGCCAAGGCGCCGGACCTCGGGCTCACCAAGGTGATGGTGTCCGAGGCGGGCGCGTCGGTGTACTCGGCGTCCGCCTACGCCTCCCAGGAGCTGCCGAACCTCGACGTCTCGCTGCGCGGCGCGGTGTCGATCGCGCGGCGGCTGCAGGACCCGCTGGCGGAGCTGGTGAAGATCGACCCCAAGTCCATCGGCGTCGGGCAGTACCAGCACGACGTCTCCGAGGTGAAGCTCTCCCGCTCGCTCGACGCGGTCGTCGAGGACTGCGTGAACGGCGTCGGCGTCGACCTCAACACCGCCTCGGCGCCGCTGCTGACCCGGGTGTCGGGCATCGGCTCGGCGCTCGCGGCGAACATCGTGGCGCACCGCGACGCCAACGGGCCGTTCCGCTCGCGCACGGTGCTTCGGAGCGTGCCGAAGCTAGGGCCGAAGGCGTTCGAGCAGTGCGCGGGCTTCCTGCGCATCCCGAACGGCGACGACCCGCTGGACACGTCGTCCGTGCACCCGGAGGCATACCCGGTGGTCCGGCGGATCGTCGAGTCGACCGGCGGCGAGCTGCGTGAGCTGATCGGCAACACGAAGGTGCTCAAGTCGTTGTCGCCACAGCGGTTCGTCGACGACACGTTCGGGCTGCCGACGGTCACCGACATCCTGGCGGAGCTGGACAAGCCCGGCCGGGACCCGCGGCCGGCGTTCCGGACGGCGACGTTCGACGACGCCGTGCACACGCTCGCGGACCTGAAGGTCGGCATGGTGCTGGAGGGCGTGGTCACGAACGTGGCCGCGTTCGGCGCCTTCATCGACGTCGGCGTGCACTGCGACGGGCTCGCGCACGTGTCGCAGCTGTCACGCAACTTCGTGAAGGACCCGCGCGAGGTCGTGAAGTCCGGCGACATCGTGCGCGCGAAGGTGCTCGAGGTCGACATCCAGCGCAAGCGGATCTCGCTGACGCTGCGGCTCGACGAGGAGACGTCCCCGCCGCGCGACCGCGACCGTGGTCAGCAGCGTGGTCAGCAACGTGGCCAGCGCGGTGGCTCGCGTGGCCAGGGCGGTCAGCAGGGCGGCGGCCAGCAGCGGCGCGGGCAGCGCCAGGACCAGGACGGCGGTGCGATGGCCGACGCCCTGCGGCGGGCGGGCTACCGGCCGAAGTGACCCTGGAGCGCCGGTAGATTCGACGCATGGGGAAGGTGTACGAGCGGATCGAGCCGCGGCTGCGGGCGTTCATCGAGGAGCAGAAGGTGTTCTTCGTGGCCTCCGCGCCGCTGGCCGCGGACGGGCACGTCAACCTGTCACCGAAGGGGCGCGAGGGCACGCTCACCGTCCTCGACGACCTGACGCTGGCCTACCTCGACTTCGGCGGCAGCCATGCGGAGACCGTCGCGCACCTGCGGGAGAACGGCCGCATCACGCTGATGTGGTGCGCGTTCACCGGGCCGCCCAAGGTCCTGCGCGTCCACGGCCGCGGCGAGCCGGTCTTCCGCGACGACCCGCGCTGGCCCGAGCTGATCGGCCGGTTCGCCGCGGCGGACGGTCCGGGCGCCCGCGCGATCGTCCTCGTCCACGCGCTCATGGTGAGCGACAGCTGCGGGTTCGCCGTGCCGTTCCTGGACTACCACGAGGAGCGCACCCAGCACGCGGAGTACTTCAGCCGCAAGTCCGAGCCGGAGTTCGCCGCCTACTGCGCGCGGAAACCGCACAACGGCACGAGCATCGACGGCCTGCCCGCGCTGCCCCTGCCGCTACCGAAACGGACGGCGTAGCCGGAACGCGTGGTAGGTGACCGTCAGATCCTCGCGGACCAGGTCGCGGCTGGCGACGACCTCCCGCGTGAAGCCGTTCTCCTCGGCGGTCCGGTACAGGTGGTCGAGGTCGCCCGAGGTGCCGAAGAACATGAGGATCCGGCCGTCCGGCGCGAGGTGCTCGCCCGCCTGCTCGAGAAACCGGGTCAGTGCCCGGTAGTTCTCGTCGGCGATGCTCGCCTCGAGGAGGTCGCGCGGGGCGAACCAGCGGAACGGCGGATCGAAGATCATCAGGTCGAACGTCCCGTCGACGGCGGCGAACACGTCGGACTCGCGGAACGTGGTCCGGTCGGCCACGCCGTTGCGCTCCGCGTTGGCCGCGGCCGCCGCGACCGCGTGCGGGTTGACGTCCACACCCAGCACGTCGGCCGACCGCGAGGCGGCGAGGATCGCGTTGACCCCGCACCCGGTGCCCATGTCCAGCACCCGGTCGTCCGCCCGCACCTCGTCGAGCACGGCCCGGCCCAGCGGCTCGGCCACCGCCGCGGTCGGGAACGCGTGCGGCGGCACGACGAACGACCGGCCGAGGTAGGAGACGATGCCCATGCCACTGTCCCGCATGGACTCGTACGCCGCCTCGTGCCACGCGCGGATGCGCCGCTCGTCGTCCGGGGACATCGCCGGCCGGTAGCCCATACGACGAGTGTTCCACTCCGCGCGAACAAGACTGCCGGCCCGCGGGAGCCGGATCGGCGGCTCCGGCACCTCGACCGGCTAGCGCCGGATGCGGGCCATCTCCGGGTCGACCAGCGGCTCGGCGGCGACCGTGCCGGCGAGCAGCTCGCCGAAGTACTCCACCTGGACCGGGGTGCCCACGGCCAGGCCGGCCGGCAGCCACGCGTAGGCGATCGGCTTGCCGATGGTGTGGCCGAACGCCGCGCTGGTGACGTACCCGGCCGGCGCGCCGTCGAGGTACACCGGCTCCTTGCCCAGCACGACCGACTCCGGCCGGTCCATCGTCAGGCACGTCAGCTTCCGCGCCGGCTCACCGCGCGCCGCCAGGGCGGCCCGGCCGACGAAATCGCCCTTGTCCATCCGCACGGCGAACCCGAGCCCGGCCTCGTACGGGTCGTGCTCTGTCGTCATGTCCACGCCCCACAGCCGGTAGCCCTTCTCCAGGCGCAGGCTGTTGAACGCCGCCCGCCCGCCGGCGACCACGCCGAGCCGCTGGCCCGCCTCCCACAGGGTGTCCCACAGCTTGAGCCCGTGGTCGGCCGTGGTGTAGAGCTCCCAGCCCAGCTCGCCCACATAGGACACTCGCAGCGCGGTCACCGGCACGTGCCCGACATGGGCCCGCATCGCGCGGAAGTAGCCCAGCGCCTTGTGCCCGAAGTCCTGGCGGGACAACGGTTGCACGAGGTCGCGGGCGAGCGGGCCCCACACGCCGACGCAGCAGGTGCCGCCGGTGGTGTCGCGCACCGCGACGTCGTCCGGCGCGTGGCGCAGCAACCAGTCCAGGTCGAGGTTGCCGTTGGCGCCGACCTGGAAGTGCCGCTCGCCCAGGCGCGCCACGGTCAGGTCACTGCGGATGCCGCCGGCCTCGTCGAGCAGCAGCGTGTAGGTCACCGCGCCGACCTTCTTGGCGAGGTTGTTCGTGGTCATCCGCCCCAGGAAGTCCAGCGCGCCGGGGCCGGTGACCTCGAGGCGCTTGAGCGGGGTCATGTCGTAGAGCGCCACGCGCGCCCGGGTGGCCCGCGACTCGGTGGCGGCGATCGGCGACCAGTACCGGCTCGCCCACTCGCCGCGCTCGGGCGCCTCCCCGGGCGGGTTGACCTCGAACCAGTGCGGCCGCTCCCAGCCGGCGGCCTCGAGGAAGAACGCGCCGAGCTCCCGCTGACGCGGGTGGAACGGGCTGGTCCGCAGCGGTCGCGGGTCCTCCATCGGCTGCAACGGGTGCACGACGTCGTACACCTCGACGAAGTTCTGCGCGCCGCGCTGCGCCACGAAGTCCGGGGACAGCTGGACATCCTCGAACCGGTGCAGGTCGCACTCGTGCACGTCGACGCTCGCCCGACCGTCCACAAGAGACTCCGCGAGCGCCCGGGCGACGCCCGCGGAGTGGGTGACCCAGACGGCCTCGCAGACCCAGAACCCTGGCGTGTCACGGGACTCGCCGATCAGCGGGCAGCCGTCCGGGGTGAAGGAGAAGATCCCGTTGAACGCGTCGTCCACCTTGGATTCGGCGAGCGCGGGCAGCAGGTCGACCGCGGCCCGCCAGGACGGCGCGAAGTCCTCCTCGGTGAACGCCAGCATCGACGGCATGACCGGCGCGTCGGCGTGGCTCGCGAACTCGTCGACCGGCATCGGGCGGTGCGCGTACGAGCCGATCCCGACCCGGTCGCCGAGCTCGCGGAAGTACAGGTCGGCGTCCTGGTGACGCAGGATCGGCGCGGTCGCCTCCCGGACAGCCCCTTCGAGCGCGGGCAGCGGCGTGGTCGTGGCGTACTGGTGGGCGAGCGGCTGCAGCGGGATCGTCAGCCCGACGAGCCGGCCGACCTTGGGGCCCCAGAAACCCGCGCAGCACACCACGATGTCGGCGTCGAACGTGTTGCCGGTGGTCACGACCCCGCTGACGCGACCGCCATCGGTGCGGATCCCGACGACCTCCTGGTGCGCGAGGAACCGCGCGCCCCGCTCGGCCGCCCGGCGTGCCTGCGCCTCGCCGGCGGTCACGGCCCTGGCCAGCCCGTCGGTCGGGGTGTGGTAGCCGCCGAGGATCCGGTCCGGGTCGAGCAGCGGGTGCAGCGCCGCGCACTCCTCGGGTGAGCGCAGCGCGGCGTCGATGCCCCACGAGGTGGCCCAGCCGCGCTTGCGGTGCAGGTCGGCCCAGCGCGCCGGCGTCGTCGCCACCTCGAGCCCGCCGACCTGGTTGAACACGCCGAGCGAGACGTACTTCTCGACCGTGTAGCGGGCGAACTCCGTCATCGTCTTGGACGGGTTGGTCTGGAAGACCAGGCCGGGCGCGTGGGAGCTGGACCCACCGGTGGCGAAGAGGGGACCCTGTTCGAGCACCGTGACGTCGGTCCACCCACGCTCGGTCAGCTCGTCGGCGACCGCGCACCCGACGATGCCGGCCCCGATGACGACGACCCGAGGCTGAGCCATTGTTTCCTCCTCCACAACATGCGGAGCAATACGCAACAGTCTCGAAGCCACCCCTCCGCACGTCAACCCCTGGCAGGGTCGATCACGTGCCCGGCGGCGGTCTACCCGGTCGACTACGGCCACCTCCGGAACCGGCGTCGGCGCGGTCGTGCTCACCGCGGACCTCGTCGAGCAGGACGTCGAGGTGAAGCTCCTCGTGGACGCACCGAGCCGGAGACCGTGGCGTTCCTGAACGACACACTGGGGATCGGCGGGCGGCTGGTGCGCCGTCAGTAGGGTCGTCGGTCATGCTCTACATCGGGTGTCACACGGCCGCGTCGGGCGGCAACGGTGTCGGCGTCACGGCCGTCCGCGAGGGGCCGTCCGGGGAGCTCACGAAGGTCGCCGAAATCGAGCTGACCTCGCCGTCGTGGCTGACCCGGCACCCGACCGCGCCGGTCCTGTACGCGGCCGCCGAGCCCGCCGGCGAGATCGCCACGATCGACCTCGACTCCTTCGCCGTGCTGGACACCGTTGCCAGCGGCGGCGCCGACCCGTGCCACCTCGCGATCACCGCGGACCAGCGGTTCCTGTTGTGCGCCAACTACTCCAGCGGCAGCATGGCGGTGTTCGGCCTGGCCGCGGATGGCCGGATCGTCGACCGCACCGCCCTCGTGACGCACGAGGGCGGCGGACCGGTGGCGGACCGGCAGGAGGCGGCACACGTGCACATGGCCGTGCCAGCCGGCACTCCACAAGGGACACTCGTGGCCGCGGTGGATCTCGGTACGGACGAGATCCGCACCTACCGGCTGTCCGGCACCGGGGAGCTGGAGCCGCTCGCGGTCTCGGCCATGCCACCCGGCACCGGGCCGCGACAGCTGGTCCGCCGGCCGGGCACCGACCTGGCCTACGTGGCCGGGGAGCTCGCCGGCACGCTGGTCACCGTGCGAGAGGGCCCGGCCGGCACGTTCACCACCGTCGGCGTCGAGCCGGCCACCGCGGCTCCGCACGGCGCGGGCCCGAACTACGTGGCACACCTGGAGATCTCGGGCGAGCGGCTGTACGTGTCCAACCGCGGGCCCGACTGCGTCACGGAGTTCGACCTGGCCGCCACCACGCCGGTGGCGGTCGCGGACCATCCGTGCGGCGCGTTCCCGCGGCACTTCTCGATCGTGGACGGTGTCTGCCACGTGGCCGCCCAGCGCGACGACGCGATCGTGTCGTTCCCGCTCGGCGGCGGCGAGCCGACCCGGTTCGCGACGGGGACGCCGACCTGCGTGATCCCCGGCTGACGAACCGGCGTCTAGCGCGCGGTTACCGGATTGGACAGCGTGCCGATGCCCTCTACGGTGACGGCCACGGTCTGGCCCGCCGTCATCGGGCCGACGCCGGCCGGGGTTCCCGTCAGCAGGACGTCGCCGGGGAGGAGGGTCATCACGCGGGACACCCATGCCACGAGCGCGGGGATGCCGTGCAGCAGCAGGGACGTACGGGACGACTGCTTCGTCTCACCGTCCAATGTGGTCGTGATGGGGAGGTCGGCCGGGTCGACCGTGGTGTCGATCCACGGGCCGAGCGGGCAGAACGTGTCGTGGCCCTTGCCGCGCGTCCACTGGCCGTCGGCCTTCTGCTGGTCCCGCGCGGTGACGTCGTTGCCGACCGTGTAGCCCAGGATCACCGAGGCGGCCTGGGCCGCGGGCACGTCGCGGCACGGTCGGCCGATCACCGCCACCAGCTCGCCCTCGTAGTCGATCCGGGCCGAGTCCGGCGGCAGCTTGATCGCGGCGCCGGGCCCGATCACCGAGGTCGACGGCTTCAGGAACATCACCGGGTCGGCCGGCGGCTCGGCACCCATCTCGCGGGCGTGGTCGGCGTAGTTCCGGCCGACGCAGACGACCTTGGACGGCAGGATCGGCGCGAGCGCCCGGACGTCGGCCCACGGCCAGCTCTTGCCGGTGTACGTCGGCGTGCCGAAGGGGTGGTCGGCCACCTCCCGCGCGACGAGGTCGTCCCCCTCGCCGTCCACGGTGACGAACGCGACCCCGGCCGGATGAGCAATACGAGCGATACGCACCGGGTCACCCTATCCGCGCGTCCCCCGGTTGCCGGATAGGCACCGCGAGCCCCTGCCTGCTTGTGTCGAGGCACCGTTTCTCCCCTGCGAACGGAGCTCCCATGCGACGACTACTGGCCACCCTCACCGTGCTGGTCGCCTGCCTGTTCGGCCTGCCGGCCACCGCACACGCCGACCCGGCGCCCATCGGTGGCGGCAGCATCCTGTTCACCCCCGGCAACGGCGCCCGCTGCACCGCCGCGTTCGCCGCGCGCGCCGGCTCCACCGGCTACCTGCTCACCGGACCCGGCTGCGCCGGCGCGACCCAGCTGTACAGCGGAAACGACGTCCTCGTCGGCCCCCGAGTCGCCGGCACCGACTGGTACTCGGTGGTCCGGGTGACCAACACCGCCGCCTGGACCCTGGTGCCGTGGATCGACACCGGCGCGGGCCGGATCACGATCCGCGGCTCGCGGCCCACACCCGTCGGTGGGTCGATCTGCCTGATCAGCCGGACGGCCGGGCCCCGCTGCGGCACCGTCACCGCGCTGAACCAGACGATCAACTTCCCGCAGGGCCCGATCACCGGCCTGACCCGCACGAACATCTGCCTCGAGCCCGGCGCGATCGCGTTCGTCTCCGGCGAGGCGGCCCAGGGCATCCCGGTGGGTGGTTCCGGCTCGTGCTCGGTCGGCGCGGTCAGCTACTTCCAGCCGGTCAACCGGATCCTCGCCACCTACGGGCTGACGCTGCTGACCGGCTGAGCGACCCGCTCGCTCACCCGAAGAGCCTTGTGCACCAGCGCGTCGCAGAGCGCGAGCCAGCTCGCCTCGACGATGTTGCCGTGCACGCCGACGGTGGTCCACTCGCGTTCCCGGTCGGTCGACTCGACCAGGACGCGGGTGACCGCGTCGGTGCCCGGCGCCTCGGTGAGGATGCGGACCTTGTAGTCGGTCAGGGCCACCTCGTCGAGCCACGGCAGATACGGCGAGAGCGCCTCGCGCAGCGCGGCGTCCAGCGCGTGCACCGGACCGTTGCCCTCCGCGGTCGCGATCACGCGGGAGTCCGCGACGTGCACCTTGACCGTCGCCTCCGACACGATCTCGCCGTCCAGCCGGTGGTCGAGGATGACCCGGTAGGACTCCAGCGTGAACGGCGGACCGTCCAGTTCGGACAGCTCGCGGCGCAGCAGCAGCTCCAGCGAGGCGTCCGCGGCCTCGAACGACCAGCCGCGCGACTCGAGCTCCTTCACCCTGCGCACGGCGGCTGACAGCGTCTCCGGCCGGCCGGCCAGGTCCACGCCGAGCTCGCGACCCTTGAGCTCGAGGCTCGCCCGGCCGGCCATCTCGGTGACCAGCACCCGCATGTCGTTGCCGACCACCTCGGGGTCGATGTGGTTGTACAGCAACGGATCCACCTTGATGGCGCTCGCGTGCAGCCCCGCCTTGTGGGCGAAGGCCGACGACCCGACGTAGGCCTGGTGGGTGTCGGGTGCGATGTTGGCGATCTCGGCCAGAGCGTGCGAGACCCTGGCGAGCTCGGGCACGCACTCGGCGGGTAGCACCGGCATGCCGAGCTTGGTGACGAGGTTTCCGGCGACGGCGAACAGGTCGGCGTTGCCGGCCCGCTCGCCGTAGCCGTTGGCGGTGCACTGCACGTGCGAGGCACCCGCCTGGACCGCGGCGACGCTGTTCGCGACCGCGCAGCCGGTGTCGTCCTGGCAGTGGATGCCGACCCGGAAGCCGGTGCGCGCGATCACCTCGCCGACGGTCTCGGCCAGCGGCAGCGGCAGCTGGCCGCCGTTGGTGTCGCAGAGCACGGCGACGTCCGCGCCGGCCTCCATGGCCGCGGTGAGCACGCGCAGCGCGCAGTCCGGGTCGTGGGCGAACCCGTCGAAGAAGTGCTCCGCGTCGAGGAACACCCGCCGCCCCTCCCCGACGAGGAACGCCACGGTGTCGCCGACCATCGCGCACGCCTCGGTGACGTCGGTGCGCAGCGCGCGCTCGATGTGCCGCAGGTCGGACTTGGCGACCAGCGTGACGACCGGCGCCTCGGCGTCGAGCAGCGCGCGCACCTGCGGGTCCGCCTCAGCGCGGACGCCGGCCTTGCGGGTCGAGCCGAACGCGACGAGCGCGGCGTGGCGCAGCGGGAGGTCACGTGCCCTGGCGAAGAACTCGGTGTCCTTCGGCAGCGCCCCCGGCCAGCCGCCCTCGATGAAGCCGACACCGACCTCGTCGAGCAACCGCGCGACGGCCAGCTTGTCGGCCACGGAGTAGGAGATGCCCTCGCGCTGCGCCCCGTCACGCAGGGTCGTGTCGTAGACGTGGAACGCGTCGCCGAGCGGGGTGCCGGCGGGGGCCGTGCGGGTCACGAGCATGCCTTTCGTCCGGGATGAGGCAACAAAAAAACCTCCCGCGGGATGCGAGAGGTCAGCGCGCCGGGTGTGTAGCTCAGCTACCCAGCGCGCCCATCGATAATGATCACGGCCAAAGTGGTCACGACCGCATCGTGCCACACCACCGACCCACGTACCAACTCCCGGTCACCTCATCCCACACTCCGAGACCACGAGCAATGCCTGGAATGCGTCCTTCAGGTCGCTGCGCGACAGGAAGGCGTCCATCCAGGCACTGCTCCGGGTAGGCCGGGCTAGAGCTCCACCCCCGTGGCCGGGTTGTTCGACGACACCAGCGCCGCCAGCCGGTCGCCGATCGCGTACGTGCTGCCCGGCGAGGGGTGGTCACGCGTCGCCAGGTCGAACGCCACCGACGCCTCGACCCGCCGCGCGGCCTCGTGCTCGCCGAGGTGGTCGAGCAGCAGGGCCACCGACAGCACGGCGGCCGTCGGGTCGGCGACGCCCTGGCCGGCGATGTCCGGGGCGCTGCCGTGCACCGGCTCGAACATCGACGGGTTGCGGCGGGTGATGTCGATGTTGCCGCTCGCGGCGAGGCCGATGCCGCCGGTCACCGCGGCGACCAGGTCGGTCAGGATGTCGCCGAACAGGTTGTCCGTCACGATCACGTCGAAGCGGCCGGGGTCGGTCACCATGTGGATCGTGGCGGCGTCGACGTGCTGGTAGGCCACCGTCACATCGGGGTGCTGCAGCGACACCTCCTCGACCACGCGTGACCACAGTGAGCCGGCGTGGGTGAGCACGTTCGTCTTGTGCACCAACGTGAGGTGCTTGCGCGGCCTGCCCACCGCGCGTGCGAAGGCGTCCCGCACGACCCGCTCGACACCGTAGGAGGTGTTGACGCTCACCTCGGTGGCGATCTCGTGTGGAGTGTCCTTTCGCAACAGTCCACCGTTGCCGGCGTACAGCCCCTCCGTGCCCTCCCGGATCACGAGCATGTCGATTTCACCGGGGTTCGCCAGCGGGCTATGCACACCCGGGTACAGCCGCGCCGGCCGCAGGTTCACGTGGTGGTCGAGCTCGAACCGCAGCCGCAGCAGCAGGCCGCGTTCGAGGATGCCGCTCGGCACCGACGGGTCACCGACCGCGCCCAGGAGGATCGCGTCGTGCTGACGCAGCTCACCGAGCACCGACTCGGGCAGCAACTCGCCGGTCGAGTGCCATCTGGCGGCACCGAGGTCATAACGGGTGACCTCGACGTCGGGCACCACCTCGCCGAGCACCTTGAGCGCCTCGGCGATCACTTCCGGCCCGATCCCGTCACCGGGGATCACCGCGAGCCGCATGCACACACCTCCCGGAAGAACGGGACATCGTTTCCAGCGAAGATTACCGGGATGGCACCCGAACTCCGCCGACGGCCACCCGTCTAGGTGGTGTCGCGGACCGCGAGGGTCAGGTGAAGTCGATCGCCCGGATGATGGTCGCACGTGCGGCGGTGCCGATCGACTCGAGGACCGCCTGGTCCACCGGCCGGTCCACACGCAGCAACATCACCGCGTCCGCCTTGTCCGTCGTCTGGCTGATCTGCGCCGCCTCGATGTTGATGCCGACGCCGCCGAGCAGGGTGCCGACGGTGCCCATGACGCCCGGCCGGTCGGTGTACTCGAGCATCAGCAGCACGCCCTCGGCCCGCAGGTCGAAGTGCCGGCCGTTCACCTCGACGAGCTTCTCGACCTGGTCCAGGCCGGTCAGCGTGCCGGAGACGCTCTGGGTTTCGCCGTCGGGGTAGACCGCGCGCAGCGTCACCAGGCTGCGATGGTTCGTGCTCTCCGGCTCCGTGCGCAGCGTCGCCTCGACGCCGAGCTCCTCGGCCAGGCGCGGCGCGTTGACGAACGTGACCTGGTCCTCGACGACGCCGGAGAACACCCCGCGCATGGCGGCGAGCGGCAGGATGCTGACGTCCTCATTGGACAGCTCGCCGCGCACCTCGACGCCGATCGAGGACGGCGGGTTGGGCGACAGCGCGGCCAGCACGGTGCCGAGCTTCTGGGTGAGCGGCAGGTACGGGCGCACCTCCTCTCCGACCGCGCCCCCGGAGGCGACGTTCACCGCGTCCGGGACGAAGTCGCCGCGCAGCGCCAGGACCACCGAGTGCGCCACGTCGGTGCCGGCGCGGTCCTGCGCCTCGCCGGTCGACGCGCCGAGGTGGGGCGTGACGACCACGTTGGGCAGCTCGAACAGCGGGCTCGTGGTGGTGGGCTCCTCGACGAACACGTCGACACCGGCGCCGCCGACCTGGCCGTCGCGCACGGCGTCGGCCAGCGCCTGCTCGTCGATCAGCCCACCGCGGGCCGCGTTGACGATCAGCACGCCCCGTTTGGTCCTCGCCAGCTCGTCCGCGCCGATCAGGCCCTTTGTCTCCGGGGTCTTCGGCAGGTGGACCGAGATGATGTCGGCCCTGGTCAGCAGCTCGTCGAGGCTGACGAGCTCGATGCCGAGCTGCGCGGCGCGGGCGGGCGAGACGTACGGGTCGTAGGCGATCAGCTCCGTGCCGAAGGCGGCCAGGCGCTGGGCGAAGAGCTGGCCGATCTTGCCCAGGCCCACCACGCCGACGGTCTTGCCCTGGATCTCCACGCCGGAGAAGGAGCTGCGCCTCCACTCGCCGCCGCGCAGGCTCGAGTCCGCGGCGGGGACGCGCCGGGCGAGCGAGAGCAGCAGGGCCACGGCGTGCTCGGCGGCGGAGACGATGTTCGAGGTGGGCGCGTTGACCACCAGCACGCCGCGCGCGGTGGCGGCCGGCACCTCGACGTTGTCCAGGCCGACGCCGGCCCGGGCGACGACCTTCAGCCTGGTGGTGGCGGCGAAGACCTCCGCGTCGACCTTGGTGGCCGAGCGAACCAGCAGCGCGTCCGCGTCGGCGACGGCGGACAGCAGCGCCGGGCGGTCGGTGCCGTCGATGTGGCGCACCTCCACCTCGTCGCCGAGCACATCGATGACCGAGGGGGCAAGCTTCTCAGCGATCAGGACAACGGGACGGGCTGACTGCGTCACGGCGCGAGCTCCAGGATTTGGCGAGGTCGTTAGGGGCGCGGTTACAGCGCTGTAACCAACCTCTGGGCAGTCTAGGAGGTGACCCGAACGGTTCCACGACGTGGTGAGCCATCCGACCTGGGCTCCCGCACAGGACACCCGCGAACGCTGGCGGCCCCGCGAATGGCCGTCGCGCCGTGAACGCCGCAGCCCCGTGGATGGCGGACCCGTGGATAGCGGGCCCGTGAACGCCGGTCCCTGTGAACGGGGCCCCGTGGATGGCGGCCCCCACCCTCACCGGGGGCCACCCCACCACGCCAGTCTACCGGTGGGGGGTGACGGGGGTGGGGGTGCTAGATCGACTTGTGGATGGGCGTGGCGGTTGTGGACAACGCGGGCGGGTCACCAGGGCTCGTCGAACTCGCCGGCCTTGGCGCCCTCCACGAAGGCATCCCACTCGGACTCAGTGAACACCAGGACCGTGTCGTCCGGGCCGGTGTGCTTCGAGTTGCGCATGGCGATGTAGGTCTTGCCGTCGGTGTGCGGCACGAACGCGATCTCCACGTACTCGCCGTCCGGGTCGGCGTCCGGCTCTGCCGCGCGCTGCCATTCGGCCTTGGTCAGGTCGAGCTTGCCGCGCACGTGGGCCTTGTCGTCGTAGATCGGCGCGCTGGCGCGAGTCCCCTCGTCACTCATGACAGAAACGTATACCCGGGGCAGGCCCGTGGCGGGCGTGCCCCGGGCAACCGTCAGGCCGTCTCGGTGATCGGGCGGTCGACCCACGACATCAGGCCACGCAGCTTGCGACCGACGTCCTCGATCGGGTGCTGCTCGCCCGCCTCCACCAGCTTGGTGAAGCTCGGGCGGCCGGCGTCGTCCTCCGCCACCCACTCCTTGGCGAAGTCGCCGCTGCGGATCTCGGCGAGGATCTTGCGCATCTCCTCGCGCACCGAGTCCGTGATCACCCGCGGGCCGCGGGTCACGTCGCCGTACTCGGCGGTGTCGGAGATCGAGTACCGCATGCGCGCGATGCCGCCCTCGTACATGAGGTCGACGATCAGCTTGAGCTCGTGCAGGCACTCGAAGTACGCCACCTCCGGCGCGTAGCCGGCGTTCACCAGCGTCTCGAAGCCGGCCTGCACCAACGCCGTCATGCCGCCGCACAGCACGACCTGCTCGCCGAAGAGGTCGGTCTCGGTCTCCTCGGTGAACGTCGTCTTGATGACGCCGGCCCGCGTGCCGCCGATGCCCTTGGCGTAGGACAGCGCGAGCGCCTGCCCGTTGCCGGAGGCGTCCTGCTCGACCGCGATCAGGCAGGGCACGCCCTTGCCGTCCACGAACTGCCGGCGCACCAGGTGGCCCGGGCTCTTCGGCGCCACCATCGCCACGTCCACATTGGACGGCGGGGTGATCAGGCCGTAGCGGATGTTGAAGCCGTGCCCGAAGAACAGGGCGTCCCCGTCGTTCAGGTTCGGCGCGATGTCCTCGGCGTAGATCTGGCGCTGCTTCGTGTCCGGCGCGAGGATCATGATCAGGTCGGCCCACGCGGCGGCCTCGGCCGGGGTACGGACCGTCAGGCCCTCCTCCTCCGCCTTGGCCCGCGACTTCGACGACTCGGGCAGTCCGACCGATACGTCCACACCGGAGTCACGCAGGCTGAGTGCGTGCGCGTGGCCTTGGCTGCCGTAGCCGATCACCGCGACGCGGCGGCCCTGGATGATCGAGAGGTCCGCATCGTCGTCATAGAAGATCTCGACTGCCATACTGCTGTGTCTTCCTTCCTTGTCAATAAGACTGTTAACCAACAACGCAACGCAACCTCAGGGGACCGTGACGAAAATCAGCCACCATCCACGCTGCCAACCGAACCTTCCGCCGGAACGCAACCAACACTTTTAATTCCGGAGAGGCGGTCAGCGCACGCCTGTTGCGGTGATCGAGCGCGGGCCGCGGCCGATGGCGACCATGCCGGACTGCACCATCTCGCGCACCCCGTACGGCTCGAGCATGCGCAGGAGCGCCTCGAGCTTGTCGGCGGTTCCGGTGGCCTCGACGGTCAGCGCCTCCGGCGACACGTCGACCACCTTGGCCCGGAACAGCTGCACGGTCTCCAGCACCTGGGTCCGCACGGTGGCGTCGGCCCGGACCTTGACCAGGAGCAGCTCGCGCTGAACCGAGACACTCGGGTCCAGCTCCACGATCTTGATGACGTTCACCAGCTTGTTGAGCTGCTTGGTCACCTGCTCGAGCGGTAGCTCGTCGACCGCGACCACGATCGTCATCCGGGACACGTCGACGTGCTCGGTGGGTCCGACCGCGAGCGACTCGATGTTGAAGCCCCGCCGGGAGAACAGGCCCGCCACGCGGGCGAGGACACCGGGCTTGTTCTCGACCAGAACGGACAGCGTGTGGGTACTCACGGCTGTTCCGCCTCTCCGAAATTCAACGTGTTGGTCGTGTTCCGGCGGAAAGTGCAGTTGGCGAGGTGGGTAGTGGCTGGGTTGCGTCCCGTTCCCCTTCGCGGTTGGCAAGGACGCGCGATTCCGATCATGCTTCCTCAGTCCTCGTCGAAGAGCGGCCGGATGCCGCGCGCGGCCATGATGTGGTCGTTGCCGGTGCCCGCGGCGACCATCGGCCACACCTGAGCGTCCTTGCCGACCACGAAGTCGATCACCACCGGGCGGTCCTCGATCTCCATCGCCCGGTGGATCACCCGGTCGACGTCCTCTTTGGACTCACAGCGTAGCCCGGCGCAGCCGAGCGCCTCGGCCAGCAGGGTGAAGTCCGGGATCCGGTGCTTGTGCGTGCCCAGGTCGGTCTGCGAGTAGCGCTCGGAGTAGAAGAGGTTCTGCCACTGGCGGACCATGCCCAGGTTGCCGTTGTTGATGACCGCGACCTTGATCGGCGCGCCCTCGATCGCGCAGGTGGCGAGCTCCTGGTTGGTCATCTGGAAGCAGCCGTCGCCGTCGATCGCCCAGACCACCTTGTCCGGGTTGCCGAACTTCGCGCCCATCGCCGCGGGCACCGCGAAGCCCATCGTGCCCAGCCCGCCGGAGTTGATCCACGTGGACGGCTTCTCGTAGGTGATGAACTGGGCCGCCCACATCTGGTGCTGGCCCACGCCCGCGGCGTAGATCGCGTCCGGCCCGGCGATCTGGCCGATCCGCTCGATCACGTACTGCGGGGACAGCGCGCCGTCGGCCGGCCACTCGTAGCCCAGCGGGAACGTCTCGCGCAGGTGGTCGAGCTGCTCCCACCACGCCGACAGGTCCGGCTGGCCGCCCTGGGCGCCGTACTCGGCGCGCACCGCGCCCGTCAGCTCGGTGATGATCTCCCGGCAGTCGCCGACGATCGGCACGTCCGCGCGCCGGTTCTTGGAGATCTCCGCCGGGTCGATGTCCGCGTGCACGATCTGCGCGTCCGGCGCGAACGACGACAGCTGCCCGGTCACCCGGTCGTCGAACCGGGCGCCGAGCGCGATCAGCAGGTCGGCCTTCTGCATGGCGGCGACCGCGGCCACCGAGCCGTGCATGCCGGGCATGCCCAGGTGCTGGCGGTGCGTGTCGGGGAACGCCCCCCGCGCCATCAGCGTGGTGACCACCGGGATGCCGGTGAGCTCCGCGAGCGCCGCGAGCTCGGCGGACGCCCGGGCCTTGATCACGCCACCGCCGACGTAGAACACCGGCCGGCGCGCGTTCGTGATCAGCTTGGCCGACTCGCGAACCTGCTTGCCGTGCGGGCGGGTGGTCGGCTTGTAGCCGGGCAGCCGCAGCTCCGGTGGCCAGGCGAAGGACGTGGTCTCCTGCAGCACGTCCTTCGGGATGTCGACGAGCACGGGTCCCGGCCGGCCGGTCCTGGCCAGGTGGAATGCCTCGGCGATCGTCCGCGGGATCTCCGCGGGGTCGGTGACGAGGAAGTTGTGCTTCGTGATCGGCAGCGTGATGCCGCAGATGTCGGCTTCCTGGAAGGCGTCCGTGCCGATGAGTGCGCGGGTCTGCTGCCCGGTGATCGCGACGAGCGGGACGGAGTCCATGTTGGCGTCCGCGAGCGGGGTGACGAGGTTGGTCGCGCCCGGGCCGGAGGTGGCCATGCAGACGCCGACCTTGCCGGTCGCCTGCGCGTAGCCGGTGGCCGCGTGGCCCGCACCCTGCTCGTGCCGGACGAGGACGTGCCGGACCTTCGTCGAGTCGAGCAGCGGGTCGTACGCGGGCAGGATCGTGCCGCCAGGGATGCCGAAGACCACCTCGACGCCTACCGCCTCGAGCGACCGGACGAGCGACTGGGCACCGGTGACCCGCACGGGGGTTCCCGTGGGGGGTGCCGGCTTTGGTCTGGCTCCGTGGGGCCGCACCGGCCCCGAGGTCGCGGCGACCGGGTTGGGCCGCTGTGTCGCACTGGTCATCGGCTTCTGCCTCTGGTGTGGTCGGATTGCACAGCCGGCTCGCGGTTCAGGCTCTCACGCACGAAAAAACCCCCGTCGGCCTGTTGGCCGTACGAGGGTCGCGCGTTCGACGCAGCCTGGGCTTCCTCAGCGTCGAACGCGCTGGGGAAGTACGAGACCGATCTGCTTGGGCACGCCGATGACGCTAGTGCGTTCAGAGTATTGACGTCAACTCTGCGGGATTGTCCTCCCGAATCGTGGACGTGGCACGATGGGCGAGTGACCACCCCGCAGGTGCCGGACAGGCTCGTGTTCCGCATACCCGGGACCGCCGTGCTCGGTGCCCTGCTGCTCGCGGTGACCGCCACGCCGTTCGCGTTCGCCGCGTCGTGGCTCTTCCTGGTGTACCTGGTGCCGATCGCAGTGATCGTCTGGGTGCTGCGGCTGCGCACCGTCGCGGACGCCGACGGGTTGGTCGCGCGGACCTTGTTCGGACACCACGAGCTGCGCTGGGGCGACATCCGCGCGCTGCGGGTCTCCGAGCGGTCCTGGGTGCGCGCGGTGCTCGACGACGACCGGGAGCAGACGCTGCCCACGGTCCGCACCCGCCACCTTCCCGCGTTGGCGCTGATCAGCGGCGGCCGGCTGGACGACCCCACCGAGCCCGCCCCACCGGATCCGCCCGCGGTCGAGCAAGAACAAGCTGACGGCGCGAAATAGGCCGCGAAATAGACTGGAGGAGCCGTGCCTGAGCTCCGTTCCCGCGTCACCACCCACGGCCGCAACGCGGCGGGCGCGCGCTCGCTGTGGCGGGCCACCGGCATGACCGACGGCGACTTCGGCAAGCCGATCGTGGCGATCGCCAACTCGTACACGCAGTTCGTGCCCGGGCACGTGCACCTGCGCGACCTCGGCGACATCGTGGCCGAGGCGGTCGGCGAGGCCGGCGGCGTGGCGCGCGAGTTCCACACGATCGCGGTCGACGACGGCATCGCGATGGGCCACGGCGGCATGCTGTACTCGCTGCCGTCGCGGGAGATCATCGCGGACAGCGTCGAGTACATGGTCAACGCGCACGCGGCCGACGCGCTCGTGTGCATCTCGAACTGCGACAAGATCACACCCGGGATGCTCAACGCCGCGATGCGGCTCAACGTCCCGACCGTGTTCGTGTCCGGCGGCCCGATGGAGGCCGGCAAGGCGGTCGTGCTGGACGGCGTCGCGCACGCCTCGTCGGACCTGATCACCACGATCTCGGCGTCCGCCAACGACAACGTCGACGAGGCGGGGCTGACCGAGATCGAGCGGTCCGCGTGCCCGACGTGTGGGTCGTGCTCGGGCATGTTCACCGCGAACTCGATGAACTGCCTGACCGAGGCGCTCGGCCTCGCGCTGCCGGGCAACGGCTCGACGCTGGCCACGCACGCCGCGCGCCGCTCGCTGTTCGCGCGGGCCGGCACGACCGTGATGGAGCTGTGCCGCCGCTGGTACGGGTCCGACGACGCCTCGGTGCTGCCGCGCTCGATCGCCACCCGCGAGGCGTTCGGCAACGCGATGGCGCTGGACATGGCGATGGGCGGCTCGACCAACACGGTGCTGCACATCCTGGCGGCGGCACGCGAGGGCGACGTCGACCTCACGCTCGCGGACATCGACGCGATCAGCCGGCGGGTGCCGTGCCTGTCGAAGGTGTCGCCGAACTCCAGCTACCACATGGAGGACGTGCACCGGGCGGGCGGCATCCCGGCGATCCTGGGTGAGCTGTGGCGGGCCGGACTGCTGCACGAGGACGTGCACACGGTGCACAGCCCGTCGCTCGCGGCGTGGCTCTCGGCGTGGGACATCCGCGCGGCGTCGCCGTCGGCGGAGGCGGTCGAGCTGTACCTCGCGGCGCCGGGCGGGGTGCGGACCACGCGGGCCTTCTCCACGACGAACCGCTGGTCGTCGCCGGACAAGGACGCGGCGGGCGGCTGCATCCGGGACGCGGCGCACGCGTACACGGCGGAGGGTGGGCTGGCCGTGCTGCACGGCAACCTGGCCGAGGACGGCGCGGTGATCAAGGCGGCGGGGATCGAGGAGGAGCTGTTCCGCTTCGAGGGGCCAGCGCGGGTCGTGGAGAGCCAGGAGCAGGCGGTGTCGGTGATTCTGTCGCGGGAGGTCCAGCCGGGCGACGTGCTGGTCGTGCGGTACGAGGGGCCGGCGGGCGGGCCGGGGATGCAGGAGATGCTGCACCCGACGGCGTTCCTCAAGGGTGCCGGCCTGGGCAAGAAGTGTGCGCTGATCACCGACGGCCGGTTCTCGGGCGGGTCGTCGGGCCTGTCGGTGGGCCACATCTCCCCCGAGGCGGCGGGCGGCGGCACGATCGGCCTGGTGGCCGACGGCGACCGCATCCTGATCGACGTGCACGAGCGGCGCCTGGAGCTGCTGGTCGACCCGGCCGAGCTGGCCGAGCGCCGGGCGAAGATGGAGTCGAGCGAACGCCCCTGGCAGCCCAGGGACCGCCAGCGCCCGGTCACGGCCGCGCTCCGCGCCTACGCCCGCCTGGCCACCGACGCCTCCATGGGTGCCGTCCGCGACCCCAACCGCTGACCCCCCGCGAGTCCCCCGCTCCCGCACGCGAGTCCCCGGTTCGTGCGCGCCTGTACGTCGCGTTGGTCAGGCGCACCAAACCGCGCAAACGTCGGGTGAGGGGATCGGGCGGTGATTACCATGGCCTGCTCCAGGGCGAGAGGAGCACGCCATGGCGCGATCCGACAGGTCGGCCGGCCGCAAGAAGCCGGCCGACCTGGTGCCGATGTGGGGTGTGCTCCTCGGACTCGCCGTCGCGCTGCTACCGGCCGTGGCGGGCGTCAGCTACCTGCCCAAGTGGACGGGCGAGCTGTGGAGCTACGCCACCGCCGACGAGTGTCCCGCGCGGGCGCCGGCCGCGGACTGCGTGATCCGGGTACCTGGCGAGGTCAAGTCCCGCACCACGATCGAGGGCACCGGCCAGAACAGCTCTGACGAGGCCGACATCTACGTGACCCTCGACCGGGACATGGCACGCGGCTCACCGGACATTCCCGGCTTCGTCACCATCGAGGTCACCCCCGGCGAAGCCGACGATCTCGGCATCATCGGAAGCGTCGAACAGGGCGAGCGGGTCACAGTGACGTTGTTCCGGCAGCAGGCGATCGAGATCACCGGCCCCAGCGGCGAGACGGCCAGCAAGAACAACTCACCCACGGTGCAGTTCGCCGCCACGTTCGCGCTGACCGTCGTCTTCGTGATGGTCTCCTTCGCCGGCCTTGTCTACCTGTGGCGGCGCGTCCGGCTCTACGGCATGCGGTCCCGCTTCCCCGGCGCCGGCGAGAAGCCGTTCGTGCCGATGCCCGGCTGGCTGATCCCCACTGGGATCTGTGTCGGTGTCAGCACCGTCGCCGCCGTGTTGTTCGGCTGGCTGGCGGTGCTGCTGTTCTCCGACGCGGTGCTGGTGCCGGTGGTCTTCGGCGTCACCGTCGTCGGCTCCATCGTGCTCGGCGTCTGCTACCGCGTGCTCTCCGCCCGGGCACGCGTGCTCTGGCACGGCAAGCCGAGTGGCCGGCACGGTCGCATGGGCGGCACGGCCGGGCCGGCGAAGAGCTAGCTGCCCTGAGGACGTCATTCCGGAGCGTTGGACTCGCGGGTCCGCAGCGTTGGACTCGCGGGTCCGCAGCGTTGGACACGCGGGTGAGGGGTGTCACGGTTTCTCACGATGCGGATGGCGGTGGACCAGGGGGTGGGCGCGTGGCACGCTGAACCACATGCGGAATGCGACCGAAGTCCTCCTCGTGGCCCGCCGCCACGTGGACTTCGTCCGCGTCTCCAGCGCGATGTGCCGGCGTTTCGGGTAACCCGCCGCCACGTGCATTGACCTTTTCAGCCGGCGCCGGGTGCGCCGGCCGAACACCCCCAAAGATCTCCAGGGGTTCTCCGGCGCGCGCCTACGCCACAAGAACCTCGGAGGCCTGGGGTGTCATCTCCCACCACACCGCGAACGGCCGCGCCGGCCAAGCGGGCCCGGCGCGGTGAGGGGCAGTGGGCGCTCGGCTACCACGAGCCCCTCAACCCCAACGAGCGGAGCAAGAAGGACGACAACCCGCTCAACGTCCGCGACCGCATCGAGAACATCTACGCCCACACCGGGTTCGCCGGCATCGACCCCGCCGACCTGCGCGGACGGTTCCGCTGGTACGGCCTCTACACCCAGCGCAAGCCCGGCATCGACGGCGGCCGCACGGCCACCCTCGAGCCGGAGGAGCTCGACGACGAGTACTTCATGCTCCGCGTCCGCATCGACGGCGGCGCGGTCACGACCGAGCAGCTCGCGGCCATCGGCGAGGTGTCGCAGACCTACGCGCGCGACACCGCCGACATCACCGACCGGCAGAACATCCAGTACCACTGGATCCGCATCGAGGACATGCCCGCGGTGTGGGCGAAGCTCGAGAGCGCCGGCCTCACCACGATGGAGGCCTGCGGCGACAGCCCGCGCGTGATCCTCGGCTCGCCGGTCGCCGGCATCGCCGAGAACGAGGTCGTCGACGCCACCCCGGCGATCGAGGAGATCAGGCGCCGCTTCGTCGGCGACCCGCTGTTCGCCAACCTGCCGCGCAAGTTCAAGACCGCCGTCTCCGGCCTGCCGGACGTGGCGCACGAGGTACACGACGTGGCGTTCGTCGGTGTGGACCACCCCGAGCACGGGCCGGGCTTCGACGTCTGGGTCGGCGGCGGCCTGTCCACCAACCCGATGATCGGCCAGCGGCTCGGTGCCTGGGTCCCGCGCGGCGAGGTGGCCGACGTGTGGGCCGGCGTGATCAGCATCTTCCGCGACTACGGCTACCGCCGCCTGCGCCACCGAGCGCGGATCAAGTTCCTCGTCAAGGACTGGGGCGCGGCGAGGTTCCGCGAGGTGCTGGAGACCGAGTACCTGAAGCGCCCGCTGCTCGACGGCCCGGCTCCCGAGGTGCCCGACCGGCCGTACGACCACGTCGGCGTGCACCCGCAGCGGGACGGCAACTGCTACGTGGGGGCGGCGCCGGTCGCCGGCCGGGTCTGCGGCTCCGCGCTCGTCGCGGTGGCCAAGGCGGCCGAGCGGGTCGGCTCGCACCGGGTCCGCTTCACCCCGCAGCAGAAGCTGATCGTGCTCGACGTGCCAAGTTCCGAAGTGGACAGTCTGCGAGCGGAGCTCACGAGGCTCGGCCTGCACACCGACCCGTCGCCGTGGCGGCGCGGCGTGATGGCCTGCACGGGCATCGAGTTCTGCAAGCTCGCGATCGTCGAGACCAAGGCCCGCGCCGCGGAGCTGGTGGCCAGCCTCGAGGAACGGCTCGCGGACATCACGGGCGAGGTCCCCGAGCTGACGCGGCAGCCGATCAGCGTGCACATCAACGGCTGCCCCAACTCCTGCGCCCGCATCCAGACCGCGGACATCGGCCTGAAAGGCCAGATCGTCACCGACGCCCACGGCGACCAGGTCGAGGGCTTCCAGGTGCACCTCGGCGGCGGACTCGGCCTCGACGCCGGCTTCGGTCGCAAAATGCGGGGCCACAAGGTCACCGGCGACGAGCTGACCGGCTACGTCGAGCGCGTGGTTCGCCGGTTCGTGGCCCGGCGCGAGCCAGACGAGCGGTTCGCCCAGTGGGTGGCGCGCGCCGAGGAGGCGGACCTCAAGTGACTCGGCCGACGTACTCCCTTCCGCGGAGGCCGCGATGACAGAGCGCGCGACCCCGTTCTACTGCCCGTACTGCGGCGACGAGGACCTGCGCCCGCAGGAGGAGCCGCACGCCGCCTGGCTGTGCACCGGCTGCCGGCGGGTGTTCAACGTCAAGTTCGTCGGCCTCAAGCTCGCCACGGAACACGCGGAGGCAACCCAGTGACCACAACGGAAACCGACCGGAAAACGCTCGCCGAGCGCGCGGGCGAGGAGCTGGCCGACGCGACCGCGGCCGAGGTGCTGGCCTGGACCGCGGAGACGTTCGGCGACTCGTGGATCGTCGCGTCGAACATGCAGGACGCCGTGCTGATCGACCTCGCGGTGCGCGCCAAGTCCGACGTGGACGTCCTGTTCCTGGAGACCGGCTACCACTTCGCCGAGACGATCGGCACCCGGGACGCGGTCGCGCTCACCTACCCGCACGTCCGGATCGTCAACGCGGCGGCCGAACAGTCGGTGGCCGACCAGGAGGCGGAGTTCGGCCCGCTCAACAAGACCGACCCGAACAAGTGCTGCTTCCTGCGCAAGGTGGTGCCGCTGCGGCGCACGCTCGCGAACTACGACGCGTGGGTCACCGGGGTGCGCAGGATCGACGCGCCGACCCGGGCGAACACGCCGGTCGTGCAGTGGGACGAGCGCAACCGGTTGGTCAAGATCAACCCGGTCGCGGCGTGGTCCGACGACGAGTTCAACGACTACCTCACCGCGAACGGGATCCTGGCGAACCCGCTGGTGAGCAAGGGATACCTGTCGATCGGCTGCGCGCCGTGCACCGCGAAGCCGCTGCCCGGGGCCGACCCGCGCAGCGGCCGGTGGGCCGGCCAGGCCAAGACCGAATGTGGGTTGCACGGATGACCGCCACCATTGACGCACCAGTCCGCATGTCCGCCGCCCCGCTGGACGCGCTGAGCCGCCTCGAGTCCGAGGCGATCCACATCATGCGCGAGGTCGCGGGCGAGTTCGACCGGCCGGTGATCCTGTTCTCCGGCGGCAAGGACTCCACCCTGCTGCTGCACCTCGCGGTGAAGGCCTTCTGGCCGGCGCCGGTGCCGTTCCCGCTGTTGCATGTGGACACCGGGCACAACCTTCCCGAGGTGCTGGAGTTCCGGGACCTGGTGGTCGCGAAGCACGAGCTGCGCCTGGTGGTCGCGAACGTGCAGGACTGGATCGACGACGGGCGGCTGTCCGAGCGCCCCGACGGCACCCGCAACCCGCTGCAGACGGTTCCGCTGCTGGACACGATCGCCGAGCACCGGTTCGACGCGGTGTTCGGCGGCGGCCGCCGCGACGAGGAGCGGGCCCGCGCGAAGGAGCGGATCTTCAGTCTGCGCAACGCGTTCGGCCAGTGGGATCCGCGCCGGCAGCGCCCCGAGCTGTGGAACCTCTACAACGGACGGCACCGGGCGGGCGAGCATGTCCGGGTGTTCCCGCTGTCCAACTGGACCGAGCTGGACGTCTGGCGCTACATCGCGCGCGAGGGCATCGAGCTGCCGACGATCTACTACGCGCACGAGCGGGAGGTCTTCCAGCGCGACGGCATGTGGCTCACGCGGGGCCCGTGGGGCGGCCCGCGCGACGGCGAGACCGTGCTGCGCACGATGGTCCGCTACCGCACGGTCGGCGACGGCTCGTGCACCGGCGCGATCGAGTCCACTGCGTCCACTTTGGACGATGTGATCGCGGAGGTGTCGGCGAGCCGGCTCACCGAGCGCGGCGCCACCCGGGCCGACGACCGGCTGTCCGAGGCCGCGATGGAGGACCGCAAGCGCGAAGGCTACTTCTGATGACCGACCTCCTGCGGCTCGCCACCGCCGGGTCCGTCGACGACGGGAAGTCGACCCTGGTCGGCCGGTTGCTGTACGACACCAAGTCGGTGCTGGCCGACCAGCTCGACGCCGTGCACCGCGCCAGCGTCGACAAAGGACTGTCTACTCCGGACCTTTCGCTGCTCGTGGACGGGCTGCGCTCGGAGCGGGAGCAGGGCATCACGATCGACGTGGCGTACCGCTACTTCGCCACCCCGCGGCGGACGTTCGTGCTCGCGGACACCCCCGGGCACGTGCAGTACACCCGGAACACGGTGACCGGCGCGTCCACCGCGCGGCTCGCGATCCTGCTCGTGGACGCGCGCAAGGGCGTGGTCGAGCAGACCCGCCGGCACGCCGCGGTCCTCGCGCTGCTCGGCGTGCCGCGGCTGGTGCTCGCGGTGAACAAGATCGACCTGGTGGACTTCGACGAGGGCACGTTCGAGGTCATCGCGAAGGAGTTCGCCACGCACGCGGCCGCGCTGGGCTACCCGCGCGGCTCGGTGCTGACGATCCCGGTGTCCGCGCTGCGCGGCGACAACGTGGTCGAGCCCTCGGCGAACACGCCGTGGTACACCGGCCCGGCGCTGCTCGAGCACCTCGAGACCGTGCCGGTCGAGCCGGACCCGCACGAGGCAGCGCTGCGCTTCCCGGTGCAGTACGTGATCCGCCCGCGCACGCCCGAGCACCCCGACTACCGCGGCTACGCCGGGCAGATCGCCGCGGGCAGCGTGCGGCCGGGCGACGAGGTCGTGGTGCTGCCGGCCGGCAGGCTCACCAGGGTCACCCGCGTCGACACCCCGGACGGCCCGCTGACCGAGGCCACCGCGGGCCGCTCGGTCACGCTGCTGCTGGCCGACGACATCGACATCTCGCGCGGCGACCTCATCGTAGGCCAGGGCCAGCTGCCGGTGATCACCGACGAGCTGGACGCGACCCTTGCCTGGCTGGCGGACAAGCCGCTGCGGGCGGGTGCGCGGGTGCTGGTCAAGCACGGCGCCCGCACGGTCCAGGCGATCGTCGGCGAGCTGCGCACCCGGTTCGACGAGCAGCGGCTGTCCACCGTGGACGCTCCGGAGTCGTTGGCGCTCAACGAGATCGGCCAGGTCACGCTGCGCACGTCGGCGCCGGTCCCGGTCGACGACTACGCGACGCACGGACGGACCGGCGCGTTCCTGGTGATCGACCCGGCCGACGGCACCACGCTCGCGGCGGGCCTCGTCGGCGCGCCGCTGCCCGTGCGGGGCAGGTAGATGCCACCACCACTCGTCGCCGTCGCGCACGGCAGCAGGGACCCGCGGTCGGCGGCCACGGTCGCGGCGCTGGTCGACGTCGTGCGCGTGCGAGCGCCGGACCTCGACGTGCGGACGGCGTTCCTCGACCTGTCCGCGCCCCGGCTGCCCGACGTGCTCACCGCGCTGCACGGCGCCGGGCACCGCGACGTCGTGGTCGTGCCCTTGTTGCTGGGCAGGGCCTTTCACGCGCGCGTCGACCTGCCGTCGATCGTCGCCGAGACGTGCGCGCGGCTGCCCCGGCTGTCGGTCTCGGTGTCCGACGTGCTCGGCCCCGACCCGCGGCTGGCGTCGATCGCGTTGCGCAGGCTCGCCGACGCAGGCGCCCGGGTCGGCGATCCCTCGCTCGGCGTGATCCTCGCCGGCGCGGGCTCCTCGCACGCGCCGGCCAACGCCGCGGTGTCCACGGTGGCCGCTTCGTGGACATCCCTGGGCTGGGCCGGGGCCCGGGCCGCGTTCGCGAGCGCGGGCCGGCCGGACGTGCCGGCCGCCGCCGCCGCGCTG
>NZ_JBOHGB010000079.1:0-31647 GCF_050699935.1 Actinophytocola sp. | reverse complement strand
ACCCCACCCAAACCTCCACCCAGAACCACACCCGCACAACCCGCAGCAACGACAACCGCCCCACCACAACACCACCTCACCAACGACAGTGTCGCAACGACCCCAGAACCCAAGAACCCCCGATTTCAAATCTACCGGCGCACACCGACAAAACCGCGCCACCAAGCCAAAGCCTGTGGACTACCGCACCGGGGTCCCCGATTTCCCGCCTACGGGCGGGGGCTGACGGTTTGGGTGTCAGCGAGGGGTGAGGACGCAGAACTCGTTGCTCTCCGGGTCGGCCAGGACCTGCCAGGGGACGTCGCGCTGGCCGATGTCGATCTGGCTGGCGCCCAGGTCCGCGAGCCGGGCCACCTCGGCGGTCACCGAGCCGGCCGGGTGCGGCGCCACGTCCAGGTGGACCCGATTCTTCACCTCGTGCGGGTGCGCGGAGCGGACCAGCTCCAGCCACGGGCCGCGGCCGTCCGGGTCGTGCAGCGAGGCGGACTCGACACCCGTGCGCACCACCGGCCAGCCGGAGGCCGCCGACCAGAACTCGGCCAGGCCGGCCGGGTCCGCGGCCGCCATGACGATCGCAGCCACCGCACCCGTCATGGCGTACTCGGGGCGCGGGTCGAGGACGCAGAACTCGTTGCCACCGGGGTCGGCCAGGACGAACCACGGGACGTTGCGCTGGCCGACGTCGACACGCTCGGCGCCGAGGTCCAGGGCGCGGTCGAGCGTGACCATCTGCTGGTCGGCCGACGCGCTGGCCAGGTCGAGGTGCAGGCGGTTGTGCACCGTCTTCGGCTCGGTGACCGGCACGAACACGAGGTCGAACCGCCAGCCGTCGTCCGCCGGCGCCTGGAGGTCGACCTCGTCGGGCAGTTCCAGGCTGATCCGCCAGCCGAGCAGATCGCGCCAGAACCGGGCCAGCGCGGGCGGATCGGCCGCGTCGACGACCACATTGACCAGTCGCGTGGACATGATCCGGACGCTAGCCGACCGCACCGACAAATTCAGTGCGTCGCGAGCCGCAGCAGGTGCCACAGCTGGGAGACGCCCGCGTGGTCGCCGTCCGGCGTGGCCGTGCCGCTCGAGCGGCGGCCCCACAGCCACAGGTACATCCCGGCCGGGTCGCTGGAGACCGTGGCGTCGGCCGGCTCACCCGGCTCCGCCGGCCACGACGCCGTGCCGGTGGCCGCGATCTGCGCGATCCACCGCCGGCGGCCGGCGACCACGGCGACCCGGCCCGTCCACGAATTGGTCACCCCGAGCACGCCGAGCCGGTGGGTGAACCACAGCGACAGGATCTCGTCGACCCCGTCGTACGCGATCTCGTCGTCGATGCTGTACGCGCCGACGGTCATCGTGGCCGCCGCCTGCTGCACGTCGATGCGGTGCACCGCGCTCTCGTGCGCCAGCCTGCGGTACCAGAACCCGTACGTCTGGTCCAGGGGCCACCACGTCGGCGCCCCCTCGGCCGGGTCGTGCGCGGACAGCTCCGTGAGGATCTCGCGATGCCCCGCCCGCAGATACTCCACCAAGGACTGACCGGGGACCGGCGCGCGCTGCCAGCGGGTCGGCTGGGCCTCGGCGCGCAGCCACGCCACCACCATCCGGTAGACGCTGCCGACGTGCCGGACCGTCTCGCCCAGCGTCATGCCCTCGGCGAAACGCACCGGCAGGTTCGGGTCGGCACCCAGTGCCGCCGACGCCATCAGCTGCCCCTCGACCTCCAGCACCTCGAGTAAGCGGCCGTACGGGGCCAGTGCCCGACCGGTCATGGGGTGGAGCCGTGGATCGCACGCGTGACGAGGCCGAGGAACTGGCCGGACTGGCGTACGAGGTCGTCCGCGGACCGGGCGGTGACCGCGCGCGTGATACCGGCCTGCACGGAGGCGCGGGTGGACGAGCAGGACGCGAAGAACGCCGCCCACTCGCGCAGCTCGGGCGCCACCGAGGCGAGCAGCGTCCACACGCTCATCGGCCGCGAGCGCGCCCGGTGCGGGCGCCCGCGCATGGCGAGCAGGGCCGCCGCCGCACGCAGCGCGGCCAGGTACGCCTGGGCGAACCGTTGCGCCGGCTCGGTGTCGACCTCCGCGTCAGCGAGCCCCCGCTCGGCCTGGGACAGCAGGGTGAGCGCGGGCTCCGGCACGGACAGGGGCTCGTTGTCGCGGTAGTCCAGAGTTGTGGTCACCTGAGGCCTCCTCGCGGTCCGAGTTCGTCACCGGTTGTGACGACGCGCCGTGGGGAAGCCGGCGGCGCCCGGTGGTGAGGCGCTTCCCCCACCCCACCACCGGGCTGTGCTCGAACGTTTGTTCGAACGATTCGAGCTTAACTCCGGGCACCGACAGACTCAACCTCGGCCCGGATTTTCGGCGGCGACCCGTGCCACAGGTGTGCTCTCATGTGCCCATGAGCTCTCTGGACCACCCCGCGATCAGCAAGATCTCCGCCGCGTTGCGCGAGGCCGGGCTGCCGGCCGCCGCCGACGGGATCCGCGTCCTCGACGACGAGGTGCGTACCGCCTCGGCGGCCGCCGAGGCCCTGGGCGTCCCGGTCGGCGCGATCGCGAACAGCCTGGTCTTCCGGGCCACGCAGGGTGATCGGGTCTTCCCGCTGCTGGCTCTGACGTCCGGCGCGCACCGCGCCGACACCGCACGGCTCGCCATGCTGGCCGGTGCCACCTCGGTGGGCCGCGCGGATCCGGCGTTCGTGCGCGAGCACACCGGGCAGGTGATCGGCGGGGTGGCGCCGGTCGGGCATCCACGGCCGATCGTCACGCTCGTCGACAACGCACTGGCGGGCCACGAGGCCGTGTGGGCCGCGGCGGGTCATCCGAAGTCCGTGTTCCCCACGACGTTCGGGGAGCTGGTCGAGCTCACGGGGGGCATGGCTGCGGACGTGGCGGTCGGGGAGGACAATCACGTGTCGTGACCGCGGTTCCACCTCGGGTCGAGCGGTTCGTCGACCTCAGCCAGAACGAGCTGCGAGCCCGCCTGCCCGAGGCGTTGTCGCTGTATGTCACCGCGATGCACTACCCAATGGGCACGGCCGAGCAGCGGGCACCGATGTGGCTCGCACACATGCTGCGCGCGGGCTGGCGGTGCGTGGCCGCTATCGACCCGGACGACGCACTGGTCGGGATCGCGTACGGCTACCACGGCGCGCCGGGCCAGTGGTGGCACGAGCAGGTGCGGCGCGGCATCGTGGATCGGTCCGGCCAGAAGTTCGCCGACGAGTGGCTCGACGACTACTTCGAGCTCACAGAGGTGCACGTACGGCCGGCGGGCCAAGGCCGCGGCGTGGGCGAGGACCTGCTGCGCCGGCTGCTCGCGGACGTGCCGGCCGCCAAGGTGCTGCTGTCCACGCCCGAGGGCCCGTCGCGGGCGTGGCGGCTGTACTACCGGATGTGCTTCACCGACGTGCTGCGCAACTACCGCTTCACCGGAGATCCGCGCCCGTTCGGGGTCCTGGGCCGAACTCTGCCCCTGTGAGGGCCTGTGAGGGCGGGCGGCCTCCGGCCCCCCGATCACCAGCCTACTGGCGGACACCGACAAGACCTGCCCGCGCTCACGAATCTGTGGACAGCCACACGCATTGTGGACAACCCCGAGGGGGTCCCCCGATTTCCAGCCTACCGGCGGGGACCGACAGCCCATTGGTTATGCCCGGCGTTCAGTCCGTCGTAGATGCGGCGATGGTCACGACCTCGGTTGGGCTGGTGCGGATCGTCCACGCCGACGCGCCCCACCGGTCCCGGCCGGCGTCGAAGTAGCGGCACCGGTCTCCGTTCCAGTGCCAGATCCTGGCATCGCGGCCGGGCGTGCATAGGACGTCGCGAAGCAGCGCCTCGGTGTCGAGCGCGCCGACTGAAGTGTCCATCTTGGGCAGGGCCAAGGCCGTACGGCGGGTCAAGCAGGGCATCGACGAATCCTCGGCCGTCGATGACGTGCGGGCACCTGACGGCAGGTTGCTCGGCTCGCAGCGCGCCAGTCACCGGGTCGAATCGGGGCCCGTAGAACTCGGCCAGGGTCAGCCGGCGCCCGATGAGCGTTTCCGGATCGACCGATCCGCACTCGACCGCCCACCGAGCATCGTCCCAGGCGCCGCCTCAGCTACACCGACGACCGCGGCCGCCCGGTGAGCGTGCTGCCCGTCAGTCCCGCGCAGCAGCACGAAGTCCACGACCACGCCGACGCGACGGCAGCGGACCAGCACTTCTGCCGCAGCTGGAGGGAACTCAACGGGTCCGAACACGAGGCCACGGTACAAGCCTGTTGTCACCCAGCCGCCGCAAAACATGGGCTGGCCTGTTGGCGGGCACCGACATGATCGGCACGAAAGCCTGCGGGGCCGCGGACAGCTCGTGCCCTACAGCGCGGCCAGGCGTTCGCGAAGCGTGTCCAGGCCCATCTGCCCCATGCGCAGCGCCCGCATGTGGAACTCCTTGAGGTCGAAGGACGAACCGGCCCGGGCCCGGGCGTCGTCGCGGGCCGAGAGCCACAGGCGCTCACCCAGCTTGTAGGCCGGGGCCTGGCCCGGCCAGCCGAGGTAGCGGTCGATCTCGTCGCGGACCAGGGCCTCCTCGGTGATCGTGCGGGTCAGCACGAACTCCAGGCCCAGCTCCGGCGTCCACCGCTCACCCTCGTGGAAACCCGTGCCCCGCGGGATCTCCAGGCGCAGGTGCATGCCGATGTCGACGATCACCCGGGCCGCGCGGAACAGGTTCTCGTTCAGCATGCCCAGCAGGTTGCCGTCGTCGGACAGGTAGCCGAACTCGCGCATCAGCCGCTCCGCGTACAACGCCCAGCCCTCGCTGTAGGCCGGCACCCAGGCCAGCAGCCGCTGGTACTTGTTCAGCCGCGCGAACTCGTACGTCGCGGTCGCGATCTGCATGTGGTGGCCCGGCACGCCCTCGTGGTAGACGATGCTCACCTCGCGCCACGTGGTGAACTCGTCCTTGTCCGGCGGCAGCGACCACCACATCGCGCCGGGCCGGGAGAAGTCGTCCGACGGGCCCGTGTAGTACGCGCCGGAACCCCCGCCCGGCGGCGCGATCTTGCAGTCCAGTCGCATGATCTCGGCCGGGATCTCGAAGTGCACGCCACGCAGGTCGGCCAGCGCCCGGTCGGCGAGCCCCTGCATCCACTCGCGGAACGGCTCGACTCCGGCGATCCGGTACCGGGGGTCGGCGTCGAGCGCCTCGCTCGCCTCCCGGATGCCCGCACCCGCCTTGATTCGGCCGGCGACCTCCTTCATCTCGTTCTCGATCCGGGTGAACTCCGCCCAGCCCCACTCGTAGGCCTCACGCAGGTCCAGCCGCGCGCCGAGGTACATCCGCGACCAGAGCGCGTAGACGTCCTCGCCGACCGCGTCCTCCGCCGGCGCCTTCGCCAGCAGCTCCTCGCTCAGGAACACCGCCAGGTCCGCATAGGCCTGCCCCGCCGCCGCCGCGCCGGCGTCGAGGTCGGCCCGCAGCGCGGCGTCCGTCGAGTCGTCGACCTCCGCACCCGAGGCGAACGCCGCGAAGAACGCCGGCTCGTCGCCCAGCCCGGCCCACGTGCGGCACTGCTCGGCCACCTTGCGCACCTGCCGGGCCGCCGCGACCGTGCCCTGCCCGGCCGCGTACCGCAGGCTCTCCCGGTAGCTCGCCAGCGCGTCGGGTATCCGGGACATCCGGGCCGCGATCGTGCGCCACTCCTGCGGGGAACCCGTCGGCATCAGGTCGAACGCCTGGCGCAGCTCCTGCGCCGGGCTCGCCAGCACGTTCAGCGACGACAGCACCAGGCCGGCGTCGTACACCTCCTGCTCGATGCCGAGCCGCTCGGTGAGCACCGCCTTCGCGTCCCGCTCTCCGTCGTCCGCCGGCTCCAGCCCACCCACCTCGCGCAGCGCTTTCGCGGTCAGCCCGGCCCGCTCGGCGTGCCCGTCCGGGGACAGGTCCGGCAGCTGGTCGTCGTAACCGGGGATGCCGAGAGCCGTTGCCACGATCGGGTCGAGCCGGACGTAATCGTCCACATAGGAGTCACAAACGCGGTGCAGGGGGGTGTCCATGCCACGGGACGCTACCCAACCCCGCACGTTCTTTTCGAACGGGAAACCGCCTGGTGTCCGGATGTCGATCCGAGGCTGGCAGGATGTTCCGGTGCGCACCGCCGGCAGCGATCACGTTCGCAGACTGCTCGGTCTCGTCGTGCTGTGCGGCGTGCTGGTGGCCTCGCTCACCGGCTGCGTCCGCATCCACGCCGCGCTCGCGGTGTCCTCCGACGACCTGATCTCCGGCGAGCTCGTCATCGCGGCGCTGCCGGTGAACAAGGATGACAACGGCCCGAGCCTCACCGTCCCGCCCGAGCTCACCGAGAAGGTCCGGACCGAGCCTTACACCGCGGACGGCTACGTCGGCCAGAAGGTCACGCTCACCGGCCTGCGGTTCAGCGACGTCTCGCTGCTGGCCGAGTCGATCTCCCCGCAGCAGCAGTACCGGCTGTCGTTCCGCCGCTCCGGCGAACTGGTCACGCTGGGCGGCTCGATCGACCTGACCCGGGTGCCCAAGGAACGTGCCGACGTGCAGGTCAAGATCGCCTTCCCGGGCCGGATCTCCCGCACCAACGGCGACAACACCGACGGCACGATCAGCTGGGAACCGAAGCCCGCCGCGGTCACGGAGTTCCGCGCGGTCGCCGCGTACTCGGACTCGTCGGGCATGTCCTGGGCGCAGTGGGTCGCGATGGTCGGCGGCGGCGCGATCGGGGTGGCGGTGCTCGTCGTGCTGCTGGCGCTGTTCACGCACCGCCGCACGCTCAAGCTGGAACGGGCACAGGCCCGGCGGGCGACCTACTGAGGAGCTCCTACCTAGCCGACCGGCCGTAAGTTGGCCCGCGTCTCGGGGCGAGCCGGCACCAGGCCGAGCCGGGCCACCATCTCCTTGGTCGCCTTGGACAGGTTGAACGTGTAGAAGTGCAGGCACGGCACGCCCTCGGCGAGCAGCCGCCGCGACAGCTCCTCGGTGACGTCCATGCCGGCCGCGCGGAACGCCTTCGGGTCGTCGGTCAGCGGGCCCAGCCGGTCGGCGAGCGCGCGCGGCACCTGGGCGCCGGACAGCTCGACGGTCTTGGACATGATCTTCGGCGTGGTCAGCGGCATGACGCCGGGCACCAGCAGCGCGTCGCAGCCGCGCGCGGCGACCCGGTCGCGCATCCGCAGGAAGTCGTCGGCCTCGAAGAACAGCTGGGCGATCGCGAAGTCCGCGCCGGCGCGGAGCTTGCGGACCAGGTAGTCGGTGTCGGTGTCCAGGTCGGCCGAGCGCGGGTGGCCGTAGGGGAACGCCGAGACGCCGACACAGAAGTCGCCGAGCTCGCGGACCAGGCGCACCAGCTCCTCGGCGTACTCGAGGCCCTCCGGATGCATGACCCACTCGCCCATCGGGTCGCCGGGCGGGTCACCCCGCAAGGCGAGCACGTTCCGCACGCCCAGCTCGGCGTACCACCCGATGACGTTGCGCAGCTCGGCGACCGAGTGGTCGACGGCCGTGAGGTGGGCCATCGACACCAGCGTCGTCTCCCGGACCACGCGGCCGGTCGTGCGGATGGTCCGGTCCCGGCTGGACCCGCCCGCGCCGTAGGTGACCGACACGAACGCCGGATCCAGGCCCTCCAGCGAGCGGATCGAGTTCCACAGCCGCCGCTCGTCCGCGTCGTCGCGCGGGGGCATGAACTCGACGGAGAACACCGGCCGGTCACCCGGAATACGCGCCACCACCGAAGTCATGGGCCCCAGAGTAGTGAAGCAGCGTCATGCGCAACTCGACTCCCGGGCCATCCCGAGCGGACCCCCGCTGGTATGCGGACATGGCCCACCACGCACCATGGTCGGCGTGGCCCCTGAGCTCCCGACCGCGGTCGACCGGTCCATCGATGCGGCCGTGCACCGGCACGTCGAGGACATCCTCGCCCGCTACCTCGCCGAGCGCCGGGCCGAGTTGCCAGAGCTCGCCCGGACGTTCGCGCACGCCGTCGACACGCTGACCGACTTCGCGCTGGGCGGCGGGAAGCGGCTGCGTCCGACGTTCGCGTGGTGGGCCTGGCGGGCCGCGGGCGGCGAGCCGGACGGGCCGCGAGCACGGGCGGTGCTGCACGCGGTCAGCGCGCTGGAGCTGATCCAGGCGTGCGCGCTCGTGCACGACGACATCATGGACGCCTCCGAGCTGCGTCGCGGCCGGCCGACAGTGCACGTCCGGTTCACCGAGGCCCACCGCGCGGGCGGCTGGGCGGGCGAACCCGAGCGGTTCGGCACGGCCGCCGCGATCCTGCTCGGCGACCTCGCGCTGGCCTGGGCGGACGACATGTTCTCCGGTGCCGAGCTGGAGCCGGACATGCGGGCCGCCGCGCGCGGGCCGTGGCAGGCGATGCGCGCGGAGATGTTCGCCGGCCAGTACCTGGACGTGCTCGCGCAGGCCGAGGGCGACGAGTCCGAGGAGCGGGCGCTCGGCGTGGCCCGGCTCAAGACCGCCGCGTACACGGTGGAGCGCCCGCTGCACATGGGCGTCGCGTTCGCCGGCGCCGGGCCGGCCACCGTCGAGGCGGTGCGAAGGTTCGGCACGGACATCGGTGTCGCGTTCCAGCTGCGCGACGACCTGCTCGGGATGTTCGGCGACACCGAGGTCACCGGCAAGCCGGCGGGTGACGACCTGCGCGAGGGCAAGCGGACGCTGCTGATGGCGCTCGGCCTGGACTACGCCACCCGGGCGGGCCGGCACGCCGACGCCGACCTGATGCGGCGCGCGCTCGGCAACCCGGACCTGGTGCCGGAGACGCTCACGCGCGTCCGCGAGGCACTGGTCGACCTCGGCGCGGTCGAGGAGCTGGAGCGGCGGATCGAGTCGCTGACCTCGTCCGCGATGGCCGCGCTCGACCGGGCCGGACTCGCCGATCCGGGCGTCACGCGCCTGCGGGACCTGGCGGTGGCCGCGACCCGGCGAGACCGCTAGCCATGCGCGGCCTGCCTGGGCCGACCGATCACGTGGTCGTGGTCGGGGCCGGGCTCGCCGGGCTCTCCGCGACGCTGCACCTGCTCGGCTCGGGCCGGTCGGTGACCGTCCTGGAGAGCGCCGACGGGCCGGGCGGGCGAGCCGGCTCGGCCACCATGAACGGCTACCGCATCGACACCGGTGCCGCGGTGCTGACGATGCCGGAGCTGGTCGACGAGGCACTCGCCGCGGTCGGCGAGTCACTCACCGACCGCCTCACGCTCACCCGGCTGGACCCGTCCTACCGCGCGCGGTTCGCGGACGGGTCGAGCCTCGACGTGCACGCCGACGCGGACGCCATGGCCGACGAGGTGCGCCGGTTCGCCGGGCCGCGGGAGGCCGCCGGCTACCGGCGGCTGCGGTCCTGGCTCACCGGGCTCTACCGGCTGCAGCGCGACGAGTTCATCGGGGCGAACTTCGACTCGCCCCTCGACATCGTCCGCCCGGGGCTGGCCCGGCTCGCGGCGGTCGGCGGGTTCGGCCGGCTCGGCCCGGCGGTCGGCCGGTTCCTGTCCGACGAGCGGCTGCGACGGGTGTTCTCGTTCCAGTCGCTCTACGCCGGCCTCGCCCCGCACCAGGCGCTCGCCGCGTACGGGGTGATCGCGTACATGGACACGGTGGCCGGCGTGTACGTCCCACGCGGCGGGGTCGGCGCCGTCGCCGCGGCGCTGGCCGACGCCGCGGCGACGCACGGGGCGTCGCTGCGGTACGGCACGGGCGCGGCGTGGCTGGAGCGGGCCGGCGCGCGCGTCACCGCCGTACGCACCACGCACGGCGAGCGGATCGCATGCGACGCGGTGGTGCTGACGCCGGACCTGCCGGTGAGCTACCGGCTGCTCGGCGGGGCACCGCGCCGGCCGGTGCGGCCGCGATGGTCGCCGTCCGCGGTGCTGCTGCACGTCGGCGTCGCGCGGAGCTGGCCGCAGCTCGCCCACCACACGGTGTTCTTCGGCGACGCGTGGACCCGGACGTTCGACGAGATCCTGGTCCGCGGCAGGCTGATGAGCGACCCGTCGCTGCTCGTCACCCGACCCACGGCGACCGACCCTGAACTCGCGCCGGCCGGCCGTGAGCTGCTCTCGGTGCTGGCGCCGTGCCCGAACCTCGCGGTCGGCCCCGTCGACTGGCGCCGGGTCGGGCCGGCGTACCGGGACGAGCTGCTCGCGGTCCTCGAGGCACGCGGGCTGACCGGCCTCGGCGCGTCCGTCGAGGTGTCGCGGCTCGTGACCCCGGCCGACTGGGCGGCGGCCGGACTGGCGGCCGGAACGCCGTTCTCCCTGGCCCACACGTTCCGCCAGACCGGGCCGTTCCGGCCGCGGAACCTCGCTCGTGGCCGGAACCTGCCAGACAACGTCGTGCTGGCCGGGTGCGGCACCACGCCCGGGGTCGGCGTGCCATCGGTGCTGGTCTCCGGGCGGCTGGCCGCAGCGCGTATCGGGGGTGCACCGATTCGTAGTCAAGCCGTCAGGTGGCTACCCCACACGTCGGCCCGCTGACCTGGGATACTCCCCGTGGAATGTGCGGCGCCGCCGTGCCGGCGGCCGGATGGGGAGTCACCATGCGGGGAGATGACGCCGGGCGACGAGGTGCCGCGAGGCGCCGCGGCATGATCGCCGGGCTCGCGGCCGGGCTGGCCTTCGCGGTCGCCGGCTGCACCAACGCGATCGCCGGCTCACCCGAAGGGGTGGACATCGGTCCGTTGACGACCGCCGAGGGCACCTCGCAGGCGCTGGTCGACTTCGCCGAGGCGGCGGCGGTCCACTACACCGGCTCCCTGGTCGCGGCGGACGGCGCCGAGCTCACCGTCGACCTCACCGCCACGCTGACCGGGGAGGTGTCCGGCACGATCACCATCGACGCGCTGCCCGCCACCGTCCTCTACGTCGACAAGACGCTCTACCTCAAGGCCGCCGCGAACTTCTGGAACGGCATGGTCACCCGCTTCGGGGTGACCTCCGGCGACGGCAGCGCGCTCGCCAACCGCTGGGTCAAGCTGCCGACCTCGCTGATCGGCGTCGAGTTCGGCGAGATCTTCACCCCGGACGTGGTCGCCCAGACCGCCGGCAAGGTCGGCGACCGGACCGCCAAGCTGGAGCTGGAGCGCAACCCGAAGGAGAGCATCGCGGGCGTCGACGTCTACGCGGTCGAGGTCGACGGCGGCACCGTCTACTTCGCGACCGCCGCGCCGCACGGCGTGCTGCGCTTCGAGCTCGACCGCCTCGGCAGCGGCGAGAACACCTCGGTCACCGACGTGCTGCTCGACGTGGCGGACAGCTCGCCGGACGCGGTGGCGCACTACCAGTCGCTCACCAAGACCGCGGGTGGGTTGACCGCGGCCGTCGACGCGGTGACCGGCGTCGAGCAGGGCGCGCACCGGTTCGCCCAGTGCGGCGCGCCCAGCTGCACGCTGATCGTGGACATCAAGAACACGGCCAAGTCCGCGGTCCGCGTGCACCTGCGGGCGGACTGGACCGGCGACGGCGCCAAGCTCGGCACCTGCCAGTCGAACGCCGGCCCGGTGGCCCCGGGCGCGGCCAGCAAGATCAGCTGCAAGATCACCTCGCCGCAGTGGAAGAGCTTCTACCAGCGGGCGAACTCCGTGCCCGGCACACACCCGTACGGCGCGCGGTGGTCCGCGCTGGTCCTCGCCGACCCGCCGGACGTCGGCGACCTCGAGACCTGGGCGGCCGCGACGCCCGCCGCCGCGGACGGCGACAAGACCGAGGGAAGCCACGCCGTGTACGAGATCAGGGCGGGCGGCACGCCGTGGAAGTACGGCGTGGTGTCCAACCGGTACTGGCGCGACCACGCCACCGACCAGCTGCGCAGGTGCATGGCCGGCACGAGGTCGGCGTGCTCGGCGACGCTCGTCACCGCCGCCGACGACCCCGTGTCCGCGCACGCGCTCACCACGAAGCTCGTCGCCGACTACCGCACCGAGCACGACGCGTGCCCCGCCGGCCAGTGGGTGAGCTGCACACGGTGAGCGGCGGCCCCGACCTGGCCGCCGCGTACCGGGCCTGCCGGCGGATCAACGCGCGCCACGGGCGCACCTTCTTCCTCGCCACCCGGCTGCTGCCCGCGGACCGGCGGCCGGCGGTGCACGCGCTGTACGCCTTCGCGCGGCTCGCCGACGAGATCGTCGACGACGTGACCGCCAGCTCCGTCGGCGACCGGGCGCGGGAGCTGGCCGTCTTCGAGCGCGAGGTCCGCGCGGCACTGGGCGGGCGGACGGCGAGCCCGGTGCTCACCGCGCTCGCCGACACGGTCCGGCGGCACCGGATCGAGCCCGCGCTGTTCGCCGACTTCCTCGCCTCGATGCGGATGGACCTGACCGTCACCGGCTACCGGACCTTCGCCGAGCTGGCGCGGTACGTGCACGGGTCGGCCGGGGTGATCGGGCTGCAGCTGCTGCCCGTGCTCGGCACGGTCGGCCCGGCCGAGGACGCCGCCCCGTACGCGGCCGCGCTCGGCGAGGCGTTCCAGCTGACGAACTTCCTGCGCGACGTCGGCGAGGACCTCGACCGCGGGCGGCTCTACCTGCCGGCCGCGGAGCTCGCCGCGTTCGGCGTGGACCGGGCCCGGCTGGAGCGGGCGCACCGCACCGGCCGGCCCGACCCGGCCGTGCGACGCGCGCTCGCGCACCTGGTGGCCTACACGCACGCCGTGTACCGGCAGGCCGAGCCCGGGATCGCGTTGCTGCGCCGCGAGTCGCGGCCGTGCGTGCGCACCGCGGCCGTCCTGTACCGGCGGATCCTCGTCGAGATCGAGGCGAACGATTACGCCGTGCTCGGGCGGCGCGTCGTGGTGCCGGCCCACCGGCGGCTGGGGGTGGCGGTGCCCGGCCTCATCCGCGCGGTCGCCAGCCGCACGGGGGCGCGCCGGCAGCCGCCGCTGCGAGTGTCGGGCGACGCCTGAGTACGCCGTACCGGCACGGAGCGCGTGCGCCGTGCCGGGGACGCGGAGGAACGGACCCGCCCGTCAGAGCGCGAGGGCCTGAGCCCGGCGCTTGACCTCGCGGCCGCCCGTCGCACGCAGCGCGTCGATGGGTCGGCCGGGCAGGGAGTCGTCCGCGGTGAACAGCCACCGGACCATCTCGTCCGGCGTGAAGCCGGCGTCCGCGAGGACCGTGATGGTGCCGGGGAGTCCCTTGACGATCGAGCCGTCGTCGGTGATGAAGGCAGCCGGCACGCGCAGCGTTCCGTCGCGGCGGACCGCGACCAGCTGACCGTCCCGCAGCGCCTGCCGCACCTTCGTCACCGCAAGTTCGAGCCGCTCGGCCACGTCGGGCAGCGTCAGCACCTCGACTTCGGGATCGAGCACGTCGTCGGCGGAGGGTGTCGCACTCACGCCTTTCACGATGCCACAGCACAGACCGCCGTGCCCGGATGATTCCGGCCGCTCTCCGCTAACCGCAAACACGGCACGGCCACAGAATCGACGGCTTGACCACGAGCACGCGGCGGGCTCCGTACCATCACGGGCGTGGACGAAAGGGGAGCCCGGCTGATCGGTGCGCTGCTCGAACGGCGGTATCGGATCGACGCACTGCTCGCGCGTGGTGGCATGTCGTCGGTCTACCGCGGGCTGGACACCCGGCTCGACCGCCGGGTCGCGATCAAGGTCATGGACGCGCGGTTCGCCGACGACCGCGCCTTCGTCGACCGCTTCGAGCGCGAGGCCCGGTCGGCCGCCAAGATCCATCATCCGAACGTCGTGGCCGTGCACGACCAGGGAGTGGACACCGGCCCCGAGGGCTCCCTGGTCTACCTCGTGATGGAGCTGGTCGACGGCGGCACTCTGCGTGACCTCATCACCGAGCGCGGCGCGCTGGACCCGCCGCTCGCCCTCTCGATCATGGAGCCGGTGCTCGGCGCGCTCGCCGCGGCGCACCGGGCCGGCCTGGTGCACCGCGATGTCAAGCCGGAGAACGTGCTGATCGGGCACGGCGGCGAGCACGGCACGGCGGTCAAGGTCGGCGACTTCGGCCTGGTCCGCGCCGTCTCCAGCGCCGGCACCACGAGCTCCAGCGTCATCCTCGGCACGGTCGCGTACCTGTCCCCCGAGCAGGTCACCACCGGCGCCGCGACCGCCCGCGGCGACGTGTACTCGGCCGGCATCGTGCTGTACGAGGCGCTTACCGGCGTCACGCCCTACACCGGCGACAACCCGCTGTCGATCGCCTACCGGCACGTGAACGACGACGTGCCCGCCCCGAGCCAGCGCGTCCCGGGGCTGCCACCGGCGCTGGACGAGCTGGTCGTGCGGGCCACCCGTCGCGACTCGGCGACTCGCCCGGCGGACGGCGCCGCGTTCCTGGCCGAGCTGGAGAGCCTGCGTACCCAGCTGGCGCTGCCCAGGATGCCGGTCCCGGTGCCCGAGCCGACCATCCAGGACCGCACGGTGCCGGTGTCACCGGTCGAGCGCGCCCAGGCGGCCGGCCAGCCGGTCGACCCGGAGGCGACCTCCCGGGACCTGGACCCCGTCGAGGTCGGCCAGCAGGCCGCGGTCGCCAACGCGACGGTGGTGCGCCCGGCGCCGGCCGGCTTTCAGGCGATGGGCCCGCAGGGCACCCGTGCGATGCTGCGCACCGACCTGGACCAGGCGCCCCCGCCGGCCATGCCGTCCGCACCGTTCGGCGTGCCGCAGCCCGCGCTCGGCCCGCCGAGCATGGGCACACCGATGGGCTCGCCGAGCATGGGCATGCCCGTACCGCCGATGCCACCGCCGCCGACGCGGCCCCGCCGGCCCGGCGGGCCGCCGAAGCGGGGCGGCAACATCGCGCTGTGGAGCCTCGCCGCCGTGCTGGCGCTCGCCCTGATCGCGACGACCACGTGGTGGTTCGCCTCCGGCCGGTTCGCCACCGTGCCGGACGTGACGGGAGAGACGGGGCCGAGGGCCGAGCAGCTCCTCACCGACGCCGACCTCACGTACCGGCTCGTGCGGGTGTTCAGCGACGACGTGGACTCGGGCCGGGTGATCAAGACCGATCCACGGCAGGGCGTGGAGGCGTTGCGGGGCGACACCGTGACCGTGACCGTCTCCGCCGGCCCGCCGACGGTGCCCGATGTGCGGCCCGGCGCCAGCGTCGAGACGGCTCGGCAGGCGATCAAGAAGAACGGCCTGCAGCCCGGCCTCGACGACGGCCTGCAGGAGTACAACGACGACGTGCCCAAGGGCAACGTGATCCGGCTCGAACCCAGCAGCGGCACCCAGCTGCGGCTCGGCGAACGGGTCGACATCATCGTCAGCAAGGGTGTCGAGCCGAAGCCGGTGCCGGACGTACGCGGCAAGTCGCGGGACGAGGCGTTCGCGGCGATCCAGGAGGCGGGCTACAACCCGGTGGACGCCCCGCAGCAGTTCGACAAGGACATCGACGGCGGCAAGGTGATCGGCACCAACCCGCCGGCGAACACGTTCCCCGCCGACGCCAACAACAAGGACGTGCAGGTGGTCACGTCGAACGCGGTGACCGTCCCCGACGTGACCAACCGGTCCCCACAGGAGGCGCAGGCCATCCTGCAGGGGCTGGGGTTAGGGGTCCAGGTGCAGCAGATCGGCGGCGCCGGTCGGGTGTTCAGTCAGAACCCGGGCGCCAACAACCGCGTGCAGCCCGGCTCGACCGTCGTTCTCATCACCATTCCCTGACCGGCGACGACTCGCCGCCTTAACGCCCCGACCATGCGAAGGTCACGGGTGGCTGGTGAGATATGGCACGACTCAGCGCATTGGACGTCGCTTTCCTGTGCCTGGAGACGCACACCCGGCCGATGCACCTGGGCGCGGTCGGGGTGTTCCGGCAGTCCGGACCCGTGGACCTGGCCGCGCTGCGCGAGCTACTGGTGTCGCGCGCGGCCGAGACGCCCGTACTGCGCAGGCGGGCGCATCCGGTCTGGTTCCCGCCGGGCGGCGCACAGTGGCGCGGCGACGACCGGTTCGACGCGGGCGCGCACGTGCGCGGGTACCGCGTGCCGGACCGTCGGACCTTCGAGGCGTACGCGTCGGGCTGGATGGCCACGCCGCTCGACCTTTCCCGGCCGCCGTGGGACCTGCACGTGGTGACCGGGCTGGCCGACGGAGAGTTCGGCCTGCTGCTGAAGCTGCACCACTCGCTGGCGGACGGCGCGGGCGCGGTGGCCGTGGCGTGGTCGCTGTTCGACCAGCCCGCGCCGGCCGTGCGAAGCGGCGAGGCCACGGAGCGCGGCGACCTGCTGAGCCGGGGCCGCGAGCTGATGGCCCGGGCCGGCGCGGTGCTCCGCGCGGCTCGCCGCCCGCCCACCCCGGCACTGGTCACGGGCGAGTCGGCGGGCCGGCGGCTGGCGTTCGTCCGGCTGGACCTCGCCGACGTGCGGCAGATCCGCAGGCAGCACGGCGGCACCACGAACGACGTGGTGCTGGCGGTGGTCGCGGGCGGGCTGCGGCACTGGCTGACGCAGCGGGACCGGCCGGTGGACGGGGTGACGCCGCGCGCGCTGATCCCCGTGAACACGCGGGCCCGCGGTGGGTCGGACGGTGGCAATCAACTGTCCGGCAACCAACTGTCCGGCAACCAGCTGTCCGGCAACCAGCTGTCGGGCTACCTGTGTGACCTGCCGGTCGGCCTGGCGGACCCGGTGGACCGGCTGCGGTTCGTGCGCGCGGCGATGGACCGGAACAAGGCGGCCGGGCCGTCCGATGGTCCGGGCGCGGTGCCGATCCTGGCGAACCTCGTTCCTCCCGCGGTGCACCGGATATGCACGCCGGCGGTGGGCGCGGCGGCGCCGCTGCTGTTCGACACGGTGGTGACGAACGTGCCGCTGCCGCCGGTGCCGCTGACGCTGGGCGGGGCGGAGCTGCGGGAGGTCTACCCCTTCGCGCCGCTCGCGGCCGGACCCGGGCTCGGCGTCGCCGTCTCGACCTACCGCGATTCCGTCCACATCGGACTACAGGTGGACCGGGACGCGGTGCCGGACATCGACGAGCTGGCCGCCGCCGTCACCAAGGCCGCCACAACCCTCCACGAACGCTGCGCCTAACCCCGCGAGTCCAACGCTCCCGACCCGCGAGTCCAACCGTCCCGACCGCCGAGGCGGCACCGAGCGTCGAACTCGCGGGTGTCGGAGCGTTGGACTCGCGGGTCCGGAGCGTTGGACTCGCGGGGGTCAGGAGCGGAGCATCTCGGCCACCAGGAAGGCCAGCTCCAGGCTTTGCTGCGTGTTCAGGCGCGGGTCGCACGCGGTCTCGTAGCGGCCGTGCAGGTCGGTGTCCGAGATGTCCTGCGCGCCGCCCAGGCACTCGGTCACGTCCTCGCCGGTGAGCTCCACGTGGATGCCGCCCGGATGCGTGCCCAGGTGGCGGTGCACCTCGAAGAAGCCCTGCACCTCGTCCACGATGCGGTCGAAGTGACGGGTCTTGTAGCCGGTCGACGACTCGTGGGTGTTGCCGTGCATCGGGTCGCACTGCCAGATGACCTGGTGGCCGGACGCGGTCACCTTCTCCACGATCTGCGGCAGCACGTCGCGCACCTTCTGGTTGCCCATGCGGCTGATCAGCGTGAGCCGGCCCGGCGTGTTCCGCGGGTCGAGGCGCTCGACGTACTCCACCGCCAGCTCCGGCGTGGTGCCCGGGCCGATCTTGACACCGACGGGGTTCGCGAGCAGCTCCACGAGCGCTATGTGCGCGCCGTCGAGCTGCCGCGTGCGCTCACCGACCCAGATGAAGTGGGACGACAGGTCATACAGCGTCGACTCGGGGCCGGTGGTGTCCAGTCGCAGCATGGCCCGCTCGTAGTCCAGCAGCAGGGCCTCGTGGCTCGCGAAGATCTCCGTGGTGTGCAGCGACGAGTCCTCGACGCCGCACGCCGACATGAACCGCAGGCCCCGGTCGATCTCGGTGGCCAGCGTCTCGTACCGCTCGGCGGCGGCCGACTTGCTGACGAAGTCCTTGTTCCACTCGTGGACCTTCGTCAGGTCCGCCTCACCGGCCGCGGTCAGCGCGCGCACCAGGTTCATCGTGGCGCCGGCGTTGGCGTACGCGCGGATCATCCGGCCCGGGTCCGGCACCCGTGCCTCGGGGGTCGCGACGAGGGAGTTCACGATGTCGCCTCGGTAGACCGGCAGGCCGAGCGCGTCGGTGGAGTTCGAGCGCGGCTTGGCGTACTGGCCGGCGATCCGGCCGACCTTCACGACCGGCATGCTCGCGCCGTAGGTGAGCACGACGGCCATCTGCAGCAACGTGCGGATGTTGCCGCGGATGTGCGGCTCGGTGTTGTCGGCGAACGTCTCCGCGCAGTCCCCGCCCTGCAGCAGGAACGCCTTGCCCCGGGCGACGTCGGCGAGCTTCGCGCGCAGCCGGTCGACCTCGGAGGGCACGGTGATCGGCGGCACGCTCTCGAGCAGCGCGCGGACCTGGCGGACCGCTCCGGTGTCGGGCCACTCGGGCTGCTGCGCCGCGCGCCGGGCGAGCGCGTCGTCGAGACGGGCGCGCAGGCCAGGCGAGAGGGGCGGCAACTCGGGGAGGGTGTCCACCGGGACGTCTACAGTCCAGTTCACGGCCCTAGCGTATCCGCCCGGGTCACGCCGGTTTCCGCCGACAGGGCCCGCGTGTGGTGGCCTCCGGCCCCCGATGCCACGCTACGGGATGCCACTGACGATTCCGGGCGAACGGCGACGGAGCCTGTGGACGACCCCGCCTTGTGGACAACCCCGCCACCGGGCGCGCCCGGTCACTCGGAACCGTCGGTATCCGCTGGAAGAATGGAACCCGGGGGCCGGAGGCCAAGCCACCGTCGCGACCGCCAGCGTGAATCGTCTGACGAACGTCCGGCGGGAACTAGATGGTTGATTCGGATTGGATCTTGGGCGGCGCGGCAACCTGAGATGTGAGAGGAGGGTGTTCAAGATCCGTTCGTGACGACAGACCTGAACACTCTCCTGACCGCACCGTCCGTGTTCCGTGACGACCACCTGACACCGCCTGAACAGCGGTCGGGGCGGCGCAAGAAGCTCTCCGACACCGAGTTGTTGTGTCTGGCGGTGACCCAGGTGCTGCTGGGATTCCCGTCGCAGCATCACCTGGGCGCGGTTCGCCCACGGCAGGCTCGATCACCTGTTCCCGTACCTGCCCCAACAACCCCGGGTATCACAAACGGCTGGTCGCGGCCACACCGCTGATCCTGCGCGCGGTCCAATCACTGACCAGGCAGGTACCCTCCAGCGCTGATCAGCTACGGCTGACCGACGCCACGCCGCCGCCCTACGGCACCTCGCAAGAGACCACCAACCGTTCCGATCTGACCAGCTGGACCAACCACGGGTACCGCGCTTCGCATTCCCGCTTCCACCGGGGCCTCAAGCCCTACCTGGTCACCACTCCGGACGGCATGCCGATCGCGTGGTGTCCGGCCGACCCAAAACCCGGCGAACGCGACATCGCAGCCCAGCTACTCGGCCACGCCCACAACCCGCACACCGTGCCCACGGATGTGGTGGTGATCGATGACAAAAGCGTCGCCGGGCACGCAGTCGCTGGAACACCACAGTGGACGCACCCCCACCAACGTCCCAGCCCACATCACCCAGCGCGTCCTCACGCCGGCCGCCGCGATCCGACACAACTGGACCACCAACACACCCCTCACACGATCCCTGATCGCCAACGACCACCAAAGATCCAGGAAACAACCAGCTAGAGCGGCGGCCGGTCGCCCGCCCACGGGTGCGCCCGCTCGACCTGTCCCGCCAACGAGAGCAGCCGGTGCTCGCTGAACGACGGGCCCACCAGCTGCACGCCCATCGGCAGGCCACCGGAGTCCCGCCCGGCCGGCACCGCCGCCGCCGGGTAGCCGAGCACGTTCCACGTCGGGAAGTACGGGATGCCCAACGACACCGCACTGAGCGTCGTCGAGGCGCCGCTGCCGTGGAAGCGCCCGATCCGCGGCGCACGACCGGTCCAGCCCGGCTGCAGGATCACGTCGAAGTCGGCGAAGAACCGGCGCATCTTCTCGTCCAGGCCGGCCTCGGCGGCCCGGGTCCGGGCGAGCACGCGGTCCGGGATCCGCCGGCCCATCGCCGCGATCCGGCGGGTGCGCGGCTCCAGCCACTCGGGGTGCGGCAGCATGGCCGCGTCGTCGGCGACCCCACGCAGGTATCGCACCATGAACTGCGAGGTCGGCCGGGGACCGAGCGGCGGGTCGGCCTCGGTCACCTCGTGGCCGAGGGCGCGCAGCCGCTCCGCGGTCTCCCGCACCGCCTGTTTGCGCTGCGCCTCGACGGGCGGCTTGCCCAGCGGCGTCCACCAGGACAGCGCGATCCGCAGCCGCCCGGGGTCGGCGTCGGCGGAGTCGCGGTAGAGCCCGCCGGGGTGGTCCTCCTCCGCGAGCACGTCCAGCATCGCCGCGGCGTCGGCCACCCGCCGGCCGAGCGGGCCGATGCTGGCGAGCCCGTGCCAGTGCTCCTCCGTGCCCATGTCGATCAGCCCGCGGGTGGTCCGCAGGCCGAAGATCCCGCAGAACCCGGCCGGGATGCGCACGGACCCGCCACCGTCGGAACCCGTTGCCGCGCCGACGATCCCGGCCGCGACCGCGGCGGCCGAGCCGCCCGACGAGCCGCCGGGCGTGTGGTCGAGGTGCCACGGGTTGCGCGTCGCGCCGTGGGTGAGCGTCTCGGTGAAGGGCCACAGGCAGCGGTCCGGCGTGTGCGTGTGGCCGACGAGCACGGCGCCGGCCGCACGCAGCCGGGCGACCGCGGGTGCGTCCTGCTCCGCCGGCTCGAACTGCGGGCGCCCGCCCATGCCGGTCACGTCGCCGGTGACGTCCAGGTCGTCCTTCACCGCGACCGGCACGCCCAGCAGCGGCGTGCGTTCCCCCGCCTCGAGCCGCCCCTGCGCACGGGCCGCGGCCGCGCGCGCCGAGTCGGTGTAGCGGATCCGGAACGCGTTCAGCCGGACGTCGACCGCGTCGATGCGGTCGAACACCGCCTCGAGCAGATCGGGCGCGGTGACCGTGCCGTCCCGCAAAGCCTGCGCCTGCGCGTCCGCACCGGCCCACAACAGCTCATCGAGATCCATGCGGGCACAGTAGTCCCGTTAGCGAGGGCGCGGCGGCATTCGCTCAGCCGAAGAAGACCTCCGCCTCGGCGTAGCGCTCCCGCGGAACCGTCTTCAGCTCGGCGGTCGCCTCGGCCAGTTTCACCCGCACGATGTCCGTGCCGCGCAAGGCGACCATCACGCCGAAGTCGCCGTCCTGCACCGCGTCCACCGCGTGCAGGCCGAACCGGGTCGCGAGCACCCGGTCGTAGGCCGTCGGGGTGCCGCCGCGCTGGGTGTGCCCGAGCACGACCGCGCGCGACTCCTTGCCGGTCCGCTGCGCGATCTCCTCGGCGAGCCACGTGCCGATGCCGCCGAGCCGGACGTGCCCGAACGCGTCCTTCTCCCCACTGGCCAGCACCTCGGCGCCACCCTCGGGCAGCGCGCCCTCGGCGACCACGATGATCGGCGCGTACTGCCGCTCGAAGCGCCGGGTGACCCACTCGACGACCTTGTCGACGCTGAACGGCCGCTCCGGCACCAGGATCACGTTCGCGCCGCCGGCGAGACCGGAGTGCAGCGCGATCCACCCCGCGTGCCGGCCCATCACCTCGACGACGAGCGCGCGGTGGTGCGACTCGGCCGTGGTGCGCAGCCGGTCGATCGCCTCGGTCGCGATGTGCACGGCGGTGTCGAAGCCGAACGTGTAGTCGGTGGCGCCCAGGTCGTTGTCGATCGTCTTCGGCACGCCGACCACGCCCACGCCGTCGTCGGTCAGCCGCTTGGCGACGCCCAGCGTGTCCTCGCCGCCGATCGCGACCAGCGCGTCGATCGCGTTGTCGGCGAGCACCCGCTTGATCCTGTCCACGCCGCCGTCGACCTTGTACGGGTTCGTCCGGGACGAGCCGAGGATCGTGCCGCCCCGGGTCAGGATGTCCTCGACGCCGTCGAGGCCGATCGGCTTGAGCAGGCCCTCGAGCGGACCCTGCCAGCCGTTTCGGAAGCCGATCGGTTCCCAGCCGTGGGACTCGATCCCCTTGCGGACCACGGCCCTGATGACCGCGTTCAGTCCTGGACAGTCACCGCCACCAGTGAGCAAGCCGACGCGCATGTGCCCGATCCTCCATCCGGCTGCTAGAGATGTCGTCCTAACCCGGTCGTGTCCCGGTCGTGTCCCGCACAGCGTGCCACCTTCTGGATCGGTGCAGCAACGGCCCCGGCCTAACGATCGGTGAAGCCCCGGCGAACCCACTCGGCCTCGATCACGCGCCACCGGGCGAGGTTGTGCCGGGCGTCGGCGAGCGCGTCATGGGCGTCCTTCGGCGGGGCCGGGAGCGGCGGCTTTCCGACGTCCTCCCAACGCTGGCGAAGCTCGCGGGTGAACCGCGGGATCTCCCGCGGCAGCGCGGGCATGTCGCCCCAGAGCTGCGCGAGCGCGACGTGGTCGTACGCGGCGAACCACGCCCAGAGCTCGACCTTGTCGCGGCCGCGGTGCAGGAACATCAGCAGCCGCTCGCGCATGGTGGCGCGGTCGCACCACGCGGGGTCGGCCGGCGGCGGCAGCTTGTCGAGCACGTTCTCGCGCACCCACGAGCCGGCCCGGTCGGGGTCGAACTCGGTCGACACGGCGTAGAACTCACGTCCGTCCTCGTCGACGACACCGATCGACACCAGGTCGATCGTGGTCCCGTCCTCGATGAACTCCGTATCGTAGAAGAACCGCACCGATGCAGAGTAGAGGTGAGCGGGAGCGAGGGAGCGTTCGCCGTCTGGACGCAGGTGCGCGCGCAGGCGCGAGGAACGAGCGCCGAGCACGCGACGAGGGAAGACGGCGGTCAGGTGACCGAGCGGAGCGAACCATGGGCGCTGCGAGCGGGACCGACGAGACGCGCAGGCGCGGCGGAGCGAAGGGGCGGCCCGTGCCTCGGGTCAGCCCACCTCGGTCTCGGGGATGCGGTCGGCGTCGGTCGCGGCGGTGCGGCGCTGCTGGGTCGGCAGCGCGGCGGGCGCGCCGACCTCCTGCGCCGCGAGCATCTCCTTCGCCTTGGCCGCGTAGATGTCTACGTACTCCTGGCCCGACAGCTCCATCAGCGAGTACATGATCTCGTCGGTGATAGACCGTTCCACGAAGCGGTCGCCGGCGAGGCCCTCGTAGCGCGAGAAGTCCATCGGCTTGCCGATCTTGATGCGGATCTTGTGCGGCTTCCACATCTTCGAGCCGATCGGGTTCGCCTTGTCCGTGTCGAACATGGCCACCGGGATGACCTGGGCCCGCGCCTCGAGCGCCATGCGGGCGAGGCCGGTCTTGCCCTTGTAGAGGCGGCCGTCCGGGGACCGGGTGCCCTCGGGGTAGATGCCGAGCAGATGCCCCTCGTTCAGCAGCCGGATGCCGGTGTCGAGCGCGGCCTGCGCGGCCGCGCCGCCGGAGCGGTCGATCGGGATCTGGCCCATGCCGGTGAAGAACCACTTCTTGAACCGGCCCTTGATGCCGGGCTGCGTGAAGTACTCGAGCTTGGCCGGGAACGTGACCCGGCGCTTGAGCATCAGCGGGAGGAAGAACGAGTCCGCGACGGCGAGGTGGTTGCTCGCGAGCAGGGCACCGCCGCGGTCGGGAATGTTCTCGGCACCTTCGACCTCGGGTCGGAAGAACAGTCGGAGAAGCGGCCCCAGAAGCACATGTTTCATCCACCAGTACAGCACCGCTAGCTGCGCCTCCCGCTTGGCCGGCCGGTCACCCGTTTGTCGAGGGTACGAAGGGTGTGTGGCCCGCACAATCCTTCGCCGCCCAAATGTCTGAACATGTAACAGTGGACACCACTTGGGAGACTTCCTTCCCGCCACGGTACCCAACGAGTAAACAAGCCAGGGTGATCCGGCCACCACGGCACGGGTTCGTGCGACGATGGCCTCATCGCCTGATCGCGTGCCTGACCGCTGTACTTAGGAGGCCCAGGTGTCCGACCGGCCGGAGGACGTCGACGCCGCGTTCGCGGCCATCGTGGCCGACCTCGAACGCGAAGGCGTGGGAGCCCAGCTGCCCGAACTCGACGAGCCCGCCGGCGACCTGGCAACCGAGGAGACCGAGCCGGCCACGCCCCCGGCCGCGGCGCCGCCGACGCCCGCGGCCTGGCGCGGCCACGAGGGCGACTGGGACTGGTCGTGGAGCGCGGACGACGAGCACTACGTCCCGCCGGAGCCGCCGCCCCTGCCGCGCCTGCGCCCGCTGACGGTCGTCGCGCTGATCCTGATCCTGGCGGCGGTGGTCCTGCTCGTGCTGCCGGGCGTGATCGGCCTGGACGCCCGAGTCGGCACCCCGATCGCCCTGCTCGCCCTCACCTGCGGCGGCGGAATGCTGCTCCTGCGCATCCGGCAGAACCCGAAGGAACCGGACGACGGCCGCGACGACGGCGCCCAGATCTGAGCCACCGACCCTTCGCGGGAGCTACCGCAGGCCGTCCGCGGCGAGGGCGGCCGCGCCCACCAGGGCGGCGTCGTCGCCCAGCTGCGCGGTGCGGATGCGGGCCAGCGGGCGGTAGCCGGCCCCGGTGATCGTCCGCTTGTAGTGGTCGCGCGCGTCGTCGAGGAACAGAGGCGCGGACTCCGACACCCCGCCCGCGATCACCACGATCTCCGGGTCGTAGACGTCCGCCACCAGCGCCAGACCCTCGCCCAGCCACGTCGCCAGCTCCGCCATCGCCCGCTGCGCCAGGGGGTCACCGTCCCGCGCGGCCGCGGCCACCTTGCGACCCGTCACGGATCGCTTGTCGACGGCCACCTCGCGGCGCAGCACCGTCGAGCGTCCGGGATGCCGGGCGAGCAGCTCCACCGCGGTGGTCGCCAGCGCCGTGCCGCTGCAGTAGCGCTCCCAGCAGCCCGACTTGCCGCACGGGCACGGCCGCCCGCTCGGCACCAGCGACAGGTGACCCAGCTCGGGCGCCACCCCGAACGCGCCGCGGAACAGCGTGCCGTCCAGCAGGAGCCCGCCGCCGATTCCCGTGCCGATCGCCACCAGCAGCGCGACCCGCGAGCCCCGCGCCGCGCCGAACCGGTGCTCGGCGAGCACGGCCGCGTTCGCGTCGTGCTCCAGCACGACCGGCAGGTCCAGGCGCACCGAGATCCGGTCGGCGACCGCGGCGTTGCGCCATGCCAGGTGCGGCGCGAACATCACCGAGCGCCGGTCGGTCGTGACGAAGCCGGCCACCGCCAGGCCCACGCCGGTCACCCGGTGCCGCGTCGCGAGCACGCCGACCGCGGACACGATCGCGTCCTCCAGCGCCCCCTCGCTGGTCGGTGTCGGGGCCCGGGCCGTGTCGAGCACGGTGCCGTACCGGTCCACCACGCCCGCCCGCACGCTGGTGCCCCCGATGTCCACCCCGATGGTCGTCTTGGCCCTCAAACCTGCTCCGGATCTCCCTTGCGCCGCACCGGGATCCGCTGCACCCGCGGCCGCTCTCCGGGACGCGCGGCGGAGCGCGGCGGTGGGGTGAACCCGGGCATGTGCGGCACGCCCGGCTGCCACCGGTCGGCGAGCACCGCACGCAGCAGCGCCACCAGGTCGGCGGCCCGGTCCAGGCTCTGCGCGGCCAGCTCGTTCGGCTCGCCCCGCACCAGCGCCACGACCGCGCACACGGGACACCGGCACGACGCCCCGGACCGCTCGGCCGAGTCCGCCGCCGACACCCGGTCCAGCCACGGCCCGGCACGCTCGGCCACCGCGTCCAGCAGGAGCCGCAGCTCCTCCACGAGCCGGGTGCCCGGCTCGGACCCGGTCATCGCGCCTCCTCGAAGCGCAGCACCAGCCCGCGGTCGTCGACGAACGCGTCGGTGACCGTGTGCCGGCGCAGCAGCACCGGCAGCGCCACCAGCCGGCGCACCCCGTCGACGGTCACCGCCAGGTCGTCGCCGACCCTGGCCAGGTCCAGCGTCGCGGAGTCGGTGAGCGGCAGGGCGATCGTCAGCTCGTGCGCGCCGTCGGCGAGGCGCCGAAGGTCCAGCAGCGGCTTGACGCTCGCGGCGTCGCCGCCGAACGGAGCGGCCAGCGGGTCGGCGTCGCGGTACAGGTCGGCGGCCAGCTCCAGCAGCGGCGCGACACCGACGGGCTCGACCGGGCGGTGCTCCACCAGGTGCACCGGCAGCGGCGTCGAGACGTCCAGTTCGGACAGCACGGCGTCCTGCTCGGCCCGCCGGGTACGCAGCCAGCCCGCCGCCGGACCCCACATCCGCGCCCGCGGCACGAGCCGGTTCGCCACCAGGCTGTCGACCCGGATGCCGCGCAGCGCCAGCGCGGCGAGCGTGCGCCGGGTCTCCGCGACCACGAGCCGGTCCGGGGTCAGCACCAGCCGGACACCCGTCACCGCCGGGTCGACGAGCATCCTGCGGAGCTCGCCGAGGTGGGTGGCGAGCCGGCCGAGCGAGGACACCTTGGCGCGCAGGGACGGCACGAACAGCCGGTCCACGTAGCTCGCGACCGCCTCCGGCAGGGCCAGCAACCGCAGCGTCTCCGCGGTCGGTCCACAGTCGACGACCACGACCTCCCAGGTGCCCTGGCGGGCGAGCCGGGCGACCTCGGTGAGCGCGAGCAGCTCGTCCACGCCGGGCAGCACGGTCAGCTCCTCGGCGTCCAGCTCGTCGAGCCCGGCGCCGGCGAGCCAGGTGCGCAGCTGGCCGCGGATGTCCTGCCAGGAGCGGTCCACCAGGCCGCGAGCGTCCACATGGGCCGCGTACAGGCAGGTGTCCACTTCGGACGGCTCGTGGGTGAGCGGGCGACCGAAGGCGTCGCCGAGCGAGTGCGCGGGGTCGGCCGAGGCGACCAGCACCTTGCGTCCGGCCACCGCGAGGCGGGCAGCCGTCGCCGCGGCGAGGGTGGTCTTGCCGACCCCACCCTTGCCGGTGAACAGCAGAATCCGGGCGCCCGCCATGGAGTTCCGCGCCTAGTGTCCTTCGACCCGGCGCTTGAGCTCCTTCAGCGCGATGTCCATGATCATCTTCTCGGCCTTGCGCCGGAACAGGCCGATCATCGGCACGGCCAACTGGACCGACAGCGTGTACGTGACCCGGGTCTTCTCGCCCTCCGGGGTCAGCAGGTAGCGGCCGTTCTGCGCGCGCTGCATCTGGCCCTTGACGAGCTTCCACGTCACCGACAGCCCGTCGGGCGCCCAGTCGTAGGCGAGCGTGTAGACGTCCTTGAACGGGCCGGCGTCCAGGGTGAACCGGACCTGTTTGGCGTTGCCGTCCGGGCCCTGCTCCAGGACCTCGGTCTGCTTCACCGCGTTGGCCCATTCCGGATACGCCGGGAAGTCCGCGATCACCGGCATGATGTCCTCGGGCGGCGCGTCGACCACGATCGACTGGGTGGACTCATCGGCCATGCGGGGAGGCTACCCGGTCGACAGGTCACCAACGCAGCACGTACGGCCGCTGTGTCCGCTGGAAGTGGCCGACGTTGACGCATTCGGTGTACGACAGCCGCATCCGGGCCGCGAGCGGCTGGTGCACGTGCCCGAAGACCGCCCAGCGCGGCGCCTGCGCGCGGATCAGCCCCAGCAGCGCGGGCGAGCCGTGCTCGACACGCCGGGACACCACGTCGTAGGTCAGCTCGGGCACGTCGGGCGGTGCGTGGCTGCACAGCACATCCACCGCACCGAGCCGCGCCACGTCGCCGGCGATCTCCTCCTCGGTGCGCAGGTACGGGCGGAACACCCCGCCCCGGCGGCGGACCGCGCCGGGCGGCAGCAGCGCCCCGCCGACGAAGCCGAAACGCAGCCCGCCGAGCTCGACCGTCTCACCGTCGAGCACCCGCACGTTCTCGCCCGCGTACTCCGGCCACAGCGCCGGCACGTCGACGTTGCCCGGGGTGGCGTAGGTCGGCACGGTCATCGCGGCGAACAGCCGGGCGTACTGCTCACGGACGGCGTCCTCGACGACGGCCGCCGGGTCGTCGAGGCTCGTCCACAGCGTCCGCGCGAACGCGGCCACCTCGTTGTGCTGGCGCTCCCGGCGCAGGCGCGCGAACGTGGCTATCGCCTCCTCGCCGAACACCGCGCCCATGATCCCGCCGGCGTGGTCGTGGTAGTCGACGAAGTCGATCAGGTCACCGAGCACGACGAGCGCGTCGGCACCGTCCCCGGCCTTGGCCAGTGCCTCGGCGTTGCCGTGCACGTCTGACACCACGTGAACCCGCATAATCGCAGGTTAATCTCCCCAGCGGATCCACTTCGTGGAAGGACGCCTTACGGACGTTGAGCGTCCGTAAGGCGTCCTTCCAGGCTTTCTACACCGGCGGGCAGCCGGGGCGGCGGCCGTGCTCCAGCTGCGCCTTGAGGTCGAGGGCGACGGCCTTCGCGGCCAGCTGGCGGCGGGTCTTCTCGCGGCGCAGCCGGGCCGGTCGCGCGTCGGCGCCGGGTGGCGGGTCCACGCGCAGGAAGTAGTGCAGCAGGGTCCCGTCGAGCACCGGCTCGAGCCAGACCTCCATCGTGCCGATCAGCGCGCCGCGCACCGTCCAGCGCAACCCCTCGTCGCCGCGGTCGGCGTAGACCTCCAGGCGCAGGTCGGGCCAGAACCGGCGCCACGAAACGGGATCGGCGAACGCCTTGGCCACGGTCCCGGGCGGCACGGCGAGGAAGGTCTCGTCCACAACATCCACCGCTGACACCCGTGCAGCATGTCATGTGCCGTGCGCGCTAGTTTTCCCGTGTGACCGCACCGGAGAGCCTGACCGACATGGTCTGGGCGAACGCCGAGCGGTTCGGTGGCTCCATCGGGGTACGCCGCCGGACCGGCGGTTCCTGGCTGGACGTCACCACCCGCGAGTTCGCCGGCGAGGTGCTCGACGTCGCCAAGGGTCTGATCGCGGCCGGGCTGCGGCCGGGCGAGCGGATCGCGCTGTACGCGTCCACCCGCTACGAGTGGACGCTGTTCGACTTCGCCGCCTGGACGGCCGGCTGCCAGACCGTGCCGATCGACCCCGGCGCCCCGGTCGAGGACGTCGAGTGGATCCTGTCCGACTCCGGCGCGTGCGCGGTCGTGCTGGAGACCGCGGCACACCGGGAGACGCTGCGCCGGATCGTGGACCGGCTGCCCGAGCTCGGCTGGGTCTGGCAGCTCGACGGCTCGACCGACGGTGCCGGGGGTGACGAGAGCGACGGGGACATCGTGCCCGCGGTGGCCGAGCTGACCGAGCTGGGCGCGGAGCTCGACGACGCGGTCGTGCACGAACGCCGGCGCGCGGTCGCCGCCGACGAGGTCGCCACGCTGGTGTACCCGCCCGGCGGCCCGCTCACCGGTCCCCCCAAGCGCGTCGAGCTGACCCACGGCGAGGTCCTGGCCGAGGTGCGGGCCGCCATCACCGCGTACTCGCCGCTCGTGCGGGCCGGCAACTCGCTGCTGGTGCTGCTGCCGCTGGCCGACCTCGGCGCCCGGCTGCTCTCGCTCGCCTGCGTCTACACCCGGACCACGCTGGGCCACGTGCCGGACGCGGCGGACCTCAGCACCGACCTGGGCACGTTCCGGCCCCGCACCATCGTGGCGAGCGCCGCGCTGCTGCGTGACGTGCTCGCGGCCGCCCGGGACAAGGCCGCCACCGAGGGCCGGTCGGCGGTGTTCGACGTGGCCGCGGGCGTCGCCGTCCGCTACGGCGCCCGCACGCGGCCGTCGCTCGCGCTGCGCCTGCAGCACGCGGTGGCCGACACCGTCGTGTACCCGAAGCTCCGGGCGGCGTTCGGCGGCCGCTGCGTCGCGGCGATCACGTCGGGCGAGCCGCTCGAGCCGGCCCTCGCCCGCTTCTACCGCGGCATCGGCATCGCCGTGCGCGGCACCCGCGGGCCTGATCGTGCACCCGATGTGACCATCCGTGCAGCACCGCTTTCCCGTGGGCGGCCGCCGGGCCGAGAGTGACGGTGTCGCCCAGACGGGGAGAGGACGAGGCCGTGGAGAGTCGGGTCATCGCGCGCAAGGCAGCCGAGCAGCTGATCGCGCACCGCAACAAGCTGGCCGGCAAGGCCGAGGACGGGTACCAGGCGCACGCCGCGCTGGACACCGCGGCGAAGACGATCGAGCGGCACCACCACGACCACAAGTCGGGCGCGGCCACCGCCACCAGCCACTGGGAGGGCGACAACGCCGCCGGCTTCGACCGCCGGGCGCGCCGGATGTCCAAGGTGCTGGGCAGCACCGCGTCGGCGTCGGCGAAGGCGGCGAACATCGTCTCCACGACCGCGGCGTCGCTGGACACCCACCACAAAGCGGTCGCCGGCCTCGTCGACGAGTACACGACCAGGGCCACCCAGGTACTCGACGCCGCCCGCGGGGTGACCGGGGCCGGCTCGCAGGCCGCGCTGGTACGAGCGGTCGGGCAGGTCGTGGACCTGGCGCGGGACTACACCAACGAGTCGACCGGACACCTGCGCCGGGTACACCACCAGATGAAGGACGCCGCCGCCGAGCTGGGCAAGCTGGAGAAGAACGTCGAGCACGACGGGTTCGCCGACCCGGCCCGCCGCAAGCGCCGGCACACCGGGACCGGGAAGAAGTCCGACCCGCCGAAGACGAAGTCCGGCACCAGCAACAAGATCAGGAAGATCGCGCGCGGCCAGCTCGGCTACACCGAGGGTCCGGGCAACCAGAACAAGTACGGGCCGGCCGCTCCGTGGTGCTCGAGCTTCGCGACGTGGGCGTGGCAGAAGTCGGGCGTGGACATCGGGATCCTGCCGTTCACCGGCGACGTCTACCACTGGGGTCAGGAACGTGGCCTCGCGTACGGCAAGGACAACCTCGACGCCGCGCGGCCGGGTGACGTGCTCCTGTTCGGCACCGGGCCGAGCAGCCCGGAGACGAGCACGCACATCGGGATCGTGGAGAGCGTCGACGGAGACAAGGTGACGCTGATCGAGGGCAACTCGTCGGACAAGGTGCAGCGGGTTACCCACACACTGTCCAGCTCGACGTTCTACGGAGGGGTGCATCCGCGATGAGTGAGGGTGCGAGCGAGTCGCCGCGCGACATCACCGGTGCGGCCGGCTCCGGCGGGATCCGGGTCGAGGTCTACCCGGGCGGGGCGCTGTCGTCGCTGTCGCTGGACCGGCGGGCGATGGCGGCGGGTTCGCACGAGCTGTCCACCGCCATCCTCGCGGCGGTGAACGAGGCCACCGCGGTCGCGAACCAGCGGACGAAGGCGGCCCTGCGCGACGCGCTGGACGGGCTCGGCGAGCACGAGCTGTCGCTGCTGGGCCTGAACCAGCACGTCGCCCTGACCGAGCGGGCGGAGTCGACCACGCCGGACTCCTGGAGGGCGTCGTGACTTACGGGGCGTACAGCGTCGACGAGTTGCTCGAGGCCAACGCCGCGATGAACGAGCGGGCGGACCGCCTGTTCGACCGGCTGAGCCGGATCACGGCGTCGGCCGCGGACCGCGGCGTCGAGGTGCGGGTGAACCTGGAGGGCCGGCTGCTCTCGCTGGACCTGTCCGTCGAGGCGATGAGCCTCGCGCCCGAGGAGCTGGCCGCCGAGATCTTCCGGCTGGCCCAGGAGGCGTCGGCGGCGGCGCTGGCCGACGGGCTCGCGGCGCTGGAGCCGGTGGCCGGCGAGGAGCTGACCGCGGAGCTGTCGGAGATCATCGGCGCGCGGCCGCGGCCCCGGCC